>CAYYVB010000121.1:360-8606 GCA_964475035.1 uncultured Opitutaceae bacterium
TTGGTGAAGCGCCGGAGCTTCGCGATTGTCGCCCGCAACTGGCATTCGCCCCGCGACCGTCGCGACGAGATCGACTTGGTCGGCCGCGACGGCGACGTGCTGGTGTTCGTCGAGGTGAAGGCGCGCTCCGCCGACGCGCTGGTGCCGGGCTACTTCGCGGTGAACGACCGCAAGAAGCGCGCCCTGCGGCGGGCCGTGCACGCCTACCTCACGGCGTTGAAGGAACCGCCGCGGACGTTCCGGTTCGATGTCGTCGAAGTCGCCCTCAGCCCGCGCCTGCCCGCGCAGTGCCTGCATTTCGAAAACGTCGCGCTTTTCCCGAAGGGTTACCACGTCGCACGACAGAGCGGGAGTTTGCCCGTCGCTTCTCGGCCGAGAAGCGACAAGTAACAAGGAGCAAGGGCCCGTTGGGCCAAGGAGCAAGTAACAAGGATCAAGTAACAAGGGGTAAGCGCGAGGGCTGGAGGGCCCGCGGCCTCGCGGGCCGGCTTGGTCCCCGTAGCAGCCGATGTAAGTCGGCTGAGATATCGCAACCGCTTCTCGCCGCCGCCGCTCGCCTGAAGGGCGCGGCTACGGCCGCGCCGCGAACGTTGTTTCCGGCACCGAAGATCCAACCGGCTCGGCGGTTGCCGAGCCCTCCAGCGGAATCGCGCTTCCGTCAACATCGCCGCGCCGGCCCGCGAGGCCGCGGGCCCACCAAGAATGGCTCCCCTGCGTTTCCTTGTTACTTGCTCCTTGTTACTTCTCCTCCGCCTCGCCGTCATACGGGAAGATTTGATTGGCCCGCCTCGCCGCCCGGGGCATCCTGCCCGTCATGCCTGATTCCGCGCGGCATCCCTTTCTCCACGGTTTGAGCAAACACCGCGGCGCGCCGCCGACCGTCGTCGTCATCTTCGGCGCGTCGGGCGATCTCACGGCGCGCAAACTCATCCCCGCGATCTACAATCTCGCCGTCGACGCGCTCCTGCCGGCGGACTTCTTCCTCATCGGCTTCGGCCGCAAACCGATCCCGGACGCGGAATTCCAACGCGACGCCGCCGACGCCATCCGCGAATTCTCCCGTCGCGAACTCCGCGACGACGTCTGGTCCCGCCTCGCCCCGCGCACGCTCTACGTCAGCGGCGGCTACGACGATCCCGTCGCGTTCCGCCAACTCGCCGCGCGCATCGACGCGCTCGAGCGCGAGGTCGGCCAGGAACTGCAGGCGCTGTTCTACATCTCGACGCCGCCCTCCGTCTTCGCGCCCATCATCGCGCACCTCGGCTCGAGCGGACTCGCCTCGCGGCACCTCGGCCGCCCGCACCAGTCGAAGGTCATCATCGAAAAACCCTTCGGCAAGGACCTCGCCAGCGCGCGCGAGCTCAACCGGGCCCTCACCGCCGTCTTCGCCGAGGAACAAGTCTTTCGCATCGACCACTACCTCGGCAAGGAGACCGTGCAGGACCTCCTCGTGCAGCGTTTCGCCAACGCCATCTTCGAGCCGCTCTGGAACCGCAACTTCGTCGACCACGTGCAGATCACCGTCGCCGAGGAGGTCGGCGTCGGCTCGCGCGCCGGTTACTACGAGCAGAGCGGGGCGCTGCGCGACATGATCCAGAACCACACGATGCAGCTCGTCGCCCTCACCGCGATGGAGCCCCCCGTGTCGCTCGACGCCGAATCCATCCGCAACGAGAAGGTGAAACTCCTCCGCGCCATCTCGCCCCTGCGCCTCGACCCGCTCGCCGGCGACGTCGCCCGCGCGCGCTACGGCGAGGGACTCATCGGCGGCCAGCCGGTGAAGGGTTACCGGCAGGAGGACGGCGTCGCGCCGCACTCGACGACCGAGACCTTCGCCGCGCTGCGGCTGCACATCAACAACTGGCGCTGGCACGGTGTGCCGTTCTACCTCCGCTCCGGCAAGCGCATGGCCCGGCGCGTGACGGAGATCGCCATCCGCTTCAAGCGCGCGCCCGGCAGCCTGTTCGCGGAGTCGGAGCGCTTCCAACTCGCCGCCAACACGCTCGCGTTCCAGATCCAGCCCGACGAGGGCATGAGCATGGTCCTGAACGCCAAGATCCCCGGCCTCGAGACGCGCACGCAGCCGGTGAAGATGAATTTCCGCTACGCCACCACGTTCGGCTCGAACACGCCCGAGGCCTACGAACGCCTCGTGCTCGATGCGATGATCGGCGACGGCACGCTCTTCATCCGCGGCGATGAGACCGAGCGTTCGTGGGAGCTCATGACGCCCGTGCTCGAGCACTGGCGGGAGCAGGGCGCCGTCGGCCTCGACGACTACACCGCCGGCTCCTGGGGCCCGCAGAACGCCACCGCCCTCCTCGCCGCGAACGGCCACGAGTGGAGGGAGCCGTGACGCGCGACGCCGGGCGTCGCGCGAAGTGACAAGGAACAAGTGACAAGTAACAAGATGAAGACCGAGCGGGATGGGATCTCTCTCTTTGGTGTCGGGGCGCTGTTTCCTGATACTTGTTACTTGATCCTTGTTACTTTTTTCCGCCGATGAATTCCCTCTTCCAAGCCCTCCCGGGTCACGAGGTTCCCGTCGGCGGGATCGAGGCGGGGTTCCGGAAACTCTGGGCCGGGACGCCGGCGCAGGACGGGCGCGCGATGCAGCTCAACCTCGTGCTCCACTTCGGCCTCAACACGACGCCGGCGGACGCGGAGCTGCAGTTCCGCACGACGGTCGAGCTCGCGCGGCTTTACCCGTGTCGCGTCGTCGTGCTCTGCCCCGACGCGCGGCCGGCCGAGGGCACGCGCTTCCGTGCGAAGATCTACGGCGAGTGTTTCCTCGGCAAATCGGGCAAGGACACGCGGTGCTGCGAGTTCGTCCTCCTCGATTACCCGGTCGGCACGCACGACTACCTGCAGAACCAGGTGTCGATCTGCCTCTCGCCCGACCTGCCGCTCTACTACTGGGCGCACCGGTTCTCGGCCAACAAGCGCCTCGCCGCCTACCATTACCTGCTCACGCGGGCGCGCCGGGTGTTGTTCGACAGCGCGGTCGTGCCCGCGGACGCCTTCGAGTTTCCGTGGCCGAATCCCGCCGCCGTGCGCGACCTCGCCTACACGCGCACGCGACCGTTGCGGCAGACGATCGGGCAATTCCTCAGCCGCTACACGCCGGCCGACATCGTCGGCGGCCTGCGGCAAGTCACGCTGCGTCACCGCACCGATTTCGCCCCCGAGGCTGCCGCGATGCTCGGCTGGCTGAAGAAGGGACTCGTGCGCTGCGGAGCGGACGAGAGCGCGATCGCGTTCGAGGTCACGCCGCAGCATTGCGAAGGTTGTTTCCAGATCGGCTTCGCCTACACGGGCGGGGCGAAGGTTTTCTTGTGGAGCGCCGACCTCGTCCGCGGGCACGCCGATTTCGAAGGCGACCTCGGCCACGGCCGCACGACGCTCACCGCCGCCGCGCGCCTGCTCGCGCCCGCCGAGGCGTTGAGCGAAGCGATGTTCCACTGAGCGTCGCTGCGCCGCTCAGGGGAAGTTGCAAGTGACAAGGAACAAGCAGCAAGGGGAAGAATGGCGCGCGCCACGGCTTACGGCTCGCTTGGAGGGCGCGGCTACTGCCGCGCCGCGGACGTTGTTCTCCGCACCGATAATCCAACCGGCTCGGCGGTAGCCGAGCCCTCCAGGTAGGCGTGGCGGGCCACGCCCCAGAGTTGCTCGCAAGCGCGCAACCTACAGGACGCACGCGGGCCTTTTCCGTAGCAGCCGACGTAAGTCGGCTGATGAATGTGCGAGGCGTGTGCTAGTCCGCGTCCCCTCAGCCGTCTTACGACGGCTGCTACGACGAACGCCGCCTCCGCTGACCTTCTTGTTACTTGTTCCTTGGCACTTGTAACTTTCCGCGCTCAGTTGAGCGCGGATGAAGGAACTCAGCTCCAGCTACGGCCGCGTATTCATCGGCCCCAAGGAACAATGCTTCCGCACCGCGGTGTTTCTCGCCGAGGGCAGTCGCGCTCAGAGCCCCGGGAAAAAACATTTCACCTGGGCGCTCACCGGCGGCTCGACGCCGAAGGAATGGTTTCAGTGGTGCGTCACCAAGGACGCGCTTTCGCCCGTCACTCTCGCCACGACGCACTGGTTCGTGAGCGACGAACGTTATGTCCGGCCCGACTCGCACGAATCCAACTTCGGCAACGCCGACCGCCTCCTGCTCAAACCGCTGGGTATCCCCGCCGACCGCAAGCACCCGTGGTCGACCAACATCGCGCCTGGCCTGGCCGCGGTGGAGTTCCAGCGCGTCAATGCCCCGTGGTTCGGGCGCGACCGCACCTTCGATGTCTGCTTCCTCGGGCTCGGCGACGACTGCCACACGGCCTCGCTCTTCCCCGGCAGCCCGCTCCTGCGCGACGACGGCGGACACTACTTCGCCGCGATCGATGTGCCCGAAAAAGGCTGGCGCCTCACGATTACGCCCAGCGGACTGAAAGCCGCCGGCCTCATCGTCGTCATGGTCCTCGGCAGCGGCAAAGCCGAGGCTCTGCACCGCGTGCTGGCGGGCGAATTCGACCCGATTAAGTTCCCCGCGCAGATGTTGAAGGCGTGCCGCGACAAAGTCGTGTGGCTCGTTGACGAGGATGCCGCGGCGAAGTTCTTGGGCACCTGAACGCAGGCAGCGGCCAGCTCGCCACTTCTCGGGGATGTCGCGCGCCTGGAGGGCGCGGCTACTGCCGCGCCGCGGATGTTGTTTCCGCACCGATAATCCAACTGGCTCGGCGGTAGCCGAGCCCTCCAGGTAGGTGTGGCGCGCCACAGCCCGGAGTTGCGCGCAAGCGCGCAACCTACAGGACGCACTCGCGCCTTCCCCTGTAGCAGCCGACGTAAGTCGGCTGACGAACCACCGCACCCACGGCACCTCACTTCAAAGCAGCTTCAATCCCAGCAGCGCATTCTCGACGCGGTCGAAGACCGCCAAGCCCTCTGCCGTGAAGGCCTCGCGATACTCCTCATAGTCGGGACCGGCATCGATCGCGACGGCGACGGGTTTGCCGTGTTGCTGTGCGAGAGCGGCCAGTTTCGCGGCGAACTCTTTCGCGGCTTCGCCCTGCGTGCCGAGCTTGCGCGTGAAGGGGACGAGCCCGACCACGAGCACCGAGCAGTCGCGCAGCAACACGTCCGCGGCGGCGAGGTAGGCGGGCTCCTCGGCCATCGGCGTGAGGTCGAGCGGCAGACGCGGCGCGACCAGACCGGCGAGCCGATGCTGGTTCAGCACATCGCCGAGCTTTGCGACGGAGGCCGGGCTGAGTTGCGCAGACACGAGCCGTGCGTCGAAGAGATCGGAGCCGTTCACGCTCTCGAAGCCGGCGTTGCTCAGCAACGCGACCGGACCGGAGCGCAGGTGCGGATACGCGGCCAGCCACGTCAGTGCGGCGTCGAATTCCGCGATCGTGCCGGAGAACGCGACGCCGCTGCGTTCGAGCAGCGCGCGCTCGAGCGCGAGGTCGCCGGCCATCGCCCCGGTGTGGCTGGCGGCGGCGGCTTGTCCGGCCGCGGTCCGGCCGGCGCGGTGCAACAGGACGCGGGCGCCGCGATGCGTCAGCGCGCGGGCGGCTTGCGCGAATGGGGCGAGTTGGCCCGGGCCGAAGCCCTCGACGTAGCACGCCACGGGACCGGGTGCGGGTTCTTCGGCCAACGCGGCGAGGACGTCGGCCAACGCGACGTCCATCTGGTTGCCGAGGGCGACGCCGAGGCCGAAACGCAACTGCGGCTGACGCGACCGCCGGCAGAGAAGGAAGGCGCCGCTCTGCGAGAGGAGCGTGAGTTCGCCGCCGGTCTTCGCGGGCGCGGCGAGTTTGTCGATCGGGATGAACGACGTGTCGAGCGACGCCGCGGGCGTCCAGTGACCGAGGAAATTCGGCCCGAGGATCGCGGGCGTCCATTTGCCCGCGGCCCGCGTCTCGCGGAGGAGTTGCGTGAGCTTGGCGCCGAGTCCGGCGGTGTCAGCTCCGTCGCCGAGTCCGCCCGCGACCAGCGCGACGCATCGTGCCCCGCCGCCTTGGGCGATGAGGGCGGTCAACACGTCCGCTGCTGCGGGAGCGGGCAGCGAGAGAATGAGCAGATCGACCGGCGCGTCGCGCAGGGCGGCGACGTCGGGGATGCAGGGGTAGTCAAGGAAGGTTTCTTGTAGCGCAGGCGTCTCGCCTGCTTCGACGTTCGTTGCAGGCGGGACGCCTGCGCTACTTTTCTTGATCAGCACCAAGTCGCCGGGCGGAAGTTCGTAGCGGGCGAGGTTCTCGAGGATCGTGCGGCCGACGCCGCCGGGTTGCGCCGACACGCCGGCCAGCGCGATGCGGCGCGGCTGGCGAATCGCTTCCAGAAAGCCCGCGGGCGGGGCGAGACGTTCGGCCGGCGCGGCGGCGCGCGAGCCGACGGCATCAAGCGGGCGCGGCCGACCGGCGGGATCGAGCGCGACGGGATTCAGCTCGAGCAACGACAACCCCTCGGACGCCGCGAGGGCGGCGAGTTGCCAGAGCGAGGTGAAAAACTCCAGCAGGTCGGCGCGGGTCGTGAGCGGATGCGTGTCGCGCAATTGCCCGAGCCACGTGCGGCCGAGGAGGTGTGATTCGAATTCCGCGAGCGCCTGTTCCGGCGTGACGACGTCGACCGGCCAGCGACAGGGCGGGGCGAGTTCGGCGAGGGTGTTGGCCTGCAGGCCGCCGAAGCCACAGAGGATCACCCAGCCGGCGTCGGTGCGCGAGAGCGCGACGAAGGCCTCCGACGGCAGATCGCGCGTGCGTTGGATCTCGATGCGTTCGCAGACGAGGGCGTCGACCCACGCGTGGCCCTCGGCCTGCGTGCGGAGCAGCATGGCGCCGGCCTCATGATTGAGGCGATCGACGTCGAAGGGGAGGAAGCGCACGCAGCCGAGTTCGGATTTGTGCCAGAGTTCGTCGGCGATGCCTTTCAGGACAACCGGCTCGCCGGCGGCAAAGGGCAGAAATCCGCCGAGCACGCCGTGACGCGGCGGGTGCAGCCCGGCGCGTTCGAGCAATTCGTAGGCGGCGAATTCGTGGACGAAGGCGGAAGGGGCGGCGGGCGTGAGCGTGGCGGACATCGGGGGAGGAAAGTGGGTGATCTTGCTCTTTCCTCTTTCTCTTAACCTTTCTCGGTTCGGCTTCTGCTCCAGGGGGAGAAAGAGAAAGATTAAGAAGAAAGAGAAAGATTGGCGGGCGCGACGGCGGCGAGGCCGGCGGCGAAGGCGGCTTTGTTCAGCGGGAGGACGGCGGCCTTGTCCTTGAGGACGTGGGCGAGCGTCTCGATCAGCGCGTCGTCGGGCAGGACGCGCGTCGCGGCTTGGAGCGCGCCGAGGGCGACGACGTTTTTCACCATCGGCTTGCCGAGGTCGGCGGCGATCTTCGTGAACGGGATCGCGAGCACCGTGCGGCCGGGCGGAAGGTCGGCGGGCGGCGTCGGGATGATCGTGCTGTCGTAGAGGATCGTGCCGCCGACGGCGACCGTCGGGGCGAACTTGGCGAGGCTCGGTGCGTTGAAGGCGACGAGCACGTCCGGCTCGGGCGCCGCGGGGTTCAGCACCTCGTCCGCGGCGACGTGGACATCGGCGTAACTCGTGCCGCCGCGCGACTCGGGGCCGTAGGCGGGGATGTGCGTGGCGTCGTAGCCGAGCTCGATGGCGGCGCGCGTGAGCAGCAATGCGGCGGTCTGCGCTCCGTCGCCGCCGGAGCCGGCGAACTTGAACGAGAGGTCGCGCTTGGCGACGTGCGCGGGCCAGGGCGTGCGGACGTGCTCGGCGAGCGCGGGCTCGGCTCCGCTGAGGCCGAGGACTTCCTCGGGCTCGAACGACGGACGCGGGCCGTGGAACCACGGATCGGTCGTGGGACTGAGGTCTTTCTTCACGCCGAGCGGGAAGATCGGCTCCATGTTTTCCTTCACCCACTGCTCGGCCTCGACGGGCGAGAGCTTCAGGTGGGTCGGGCACTCGGAGAGGACTTCGATGAACGAGTAGCCGCGGCCCTCGAGCTGGTTTTGCAACGCCTTCTTGATCGCCTTGCGGGCCTTCACGCGCTGCTTCGCGTCGTAGAGGGCGACGCGTTCGACGTAGATCGGGCCGTCGAGCTGGGCGATGAGTTCGGCCATCTTGAGCGGCTGGCCCATGGCGCGGTTGCGGCCGTCGGGGCTGGTGGCGGTCTTCTGGCCGGCGAGCGAGGTCGGGGCCAGCTGGCCACCGGTCATGCCGTAGATGGCGTTGTTGATGAAGATGACCGTCAGCGGCAGGCCCA
>CAYYVB010000122.1:0-8503 GCA_964475035.1 uncultured Opitutaceae bacterium
CGTCGATGCCTCGCGCGCCGGCAACTACCAGGTCCGCCTCACCAACGGCAGCGGCACGCTCACCTCCGACATCGCCGTGCTCACCGTCCTGCCCGCGCCGTTGCCGAACCAAGTCGTGACCACGGGCCGCTCCGTCTCGTTCTCGATCCCGCCGTCGAACAACTCGGTCATCTGGCAAGCTTCCACCAACGGCGCGACCTGGAACAACCTCGGCAACGACGCCACCTACAGCGGCGTCACGTCGAACACGCTCACCATCGCCAACGTCACCAGCGCGCTCAACGGCGTCCGCTACCGCTACGTGCTCACGGCTCCGGCCAACGGCGGCACGACGACCGGTGCGGCGGCAACCCTCAACGTCGGCGCGCTTGTTCTCCCCTTCCCTGTCGGCATCGTCGCCGACGGCGCGGGCGGCGTGTTCGTCGCCGACTCGACGGACGATGTCATCTACCGCGTCAGCTCCGGCGGCGAGGTCACCCTCTTCGCCGGCGCCCGCGGCACCAGCGGCTCGACTGACGGCAGTTCCACCGCCGCGCGGTTCAACAACCCCGGCGGGCTCGCGCGCGACGCGGCCGGCAACCTTTACGTGGCCGACACGGCCAACGCCACGATCCGCCGCATCGCGCCGGACGGCACCGTGACGACCCTCGCCGGTTCGCCCGGCGCCACCGGCCACACCGACGGCACCGGGTCGGCCGCCCGTTTCACGAATCCGGTCGATGTCACGGTCGACACCGCGGGCAACCTCTACGCCGTCGATTCGCAGAGCCATGTCATCCGCAGCATCACGTCCGCCGGCGTGGTGACGACGCTCGCGGGATCGGCCGGTTCAGCCGGCACGAGCGACGGCAACGGCGCGGCCGCGCGCTTCAGCCAGCCGCAGGGCATCACCGTCGGAGCCGACGGCAATCTCTACGTCGCCGACACCGGCAACTCCACCATCCGTCGCGTGACTCCCGCAGGCGACGTCACGACGTTCGCCGGCCTGCCCGGCGTCAGCGGCGCCTTCGACGCCGTGGGCACGGGCGCGTTGCTCAATCAGCCTGTCGACATCGCCACCGGCACCGACGGCAACCTCTACGTCGCCGATCTCGGCAACTCCACCCTCCGCCGTATCAGTCCAGACGGCACCGTCTTCACCATCGCGGGCCTGCTCCGCACCACCGGCCAGAAGGACGGCACGGGGCGCGAAGTCTGGTTCAACCAGCCGCGCGCCCTCGCACCGGTCGGCAACGCGATTTATGTCGCCGACACGGGCAACGCCATCCTCCGCCGTATGACGGTCGACGGCAACGTGACTGCGTTGGCGCTCACCGCGTCGTTCAGCCAGGCGCCCTCGCCCACGCCGACCCCCACACCGACCCCGACGCCCACGCCGAATCCGGGTGGTGGTGGCGGCGGCGGTTCGCCGAGTTGGATTTTCCTGCTGCTCACGCTCGCCACACTGCTCGCCCGCCAGCACGCTCGTCGTCGCGCATGAATTTTCCGCCTCTCGACGCCATCGAAGCGCGCGTGCTCGGCTGCCTGATCGAAAAGGAGCTGACTACGCCCGACTACTACCCGCTCTCGCTCAACGCGCTCGTCAACGCCTGCAACCAGCTAAGCAACCGCGAGCCGGTCATGACGCTCGGCGAGCCGGACGTCAGCCGCGCGCTCGACAAGCTCCGCGACAAGCGCCTCGCCGTCGTCATCACCGGTGGCGACAGCCGTGTGCTGAAGTTCGCGCACAAGGTCCGCGACGTGTTCGCGTTGAACGGCGCGCAGACCGCCGCGCTCTGCGTGCTGCTGCTCCGCGGCCCGCAGACTGCCGGTGAGATCCGCGGCCGCACCGGACGCATGCATGAGTTCGCCGATGTGGCCGACGCCGTCGCGACGCTCGGCTCGCTTGCCACGCGCGAGGAGCCGCAACCCGCGCTCGTCGCCATGCTGCCGCGCCAGCCCGGCACGAAGGAGTCGCGTTACGCCCACCTGCTGTCCGGTCCGGTCACCGCGGCATCCGTCGTCACCGAAGCGCCGGCCTTCACTGCCCCGCTCTCGTCCGACACGACCCGCCTCGCCCAACTCGAAACGGACAACGCCGAGCTCAAGCGACAAATTGCCGACCTGCGCCGCGACTTCGACGAGTTCCGGAAGAAATTCGACTGATCCCCTCGGCGACCCGCCCGCTACGTGCGCCTGCGTATTGCCTGTTGCAAGGCGCTGCCCCATCCTGTCGGTGCATGAATCGGTCCACCGCGTCTCGGAACATCGGATCGCCACGGCGCTGATGCGCTACGCGACTCGCAATCACGCCTTCACTTCGGCCTGCACCTGGGTGCTGGAGGGCGACAGCCTGCTGCGCGACGACAGCGCCGGCCCGCCGCACGTCTTTGCCCTGCGTGACGTCGTGCGCTGCACGCTCGATTTCCGTCCCACGCGCGCGGACCGGAATTGCTTCCGCTGCCGGCTCACCTTCCGCAATGCCATGCGGATCGAGATCCTGAATCGCACGTGGAAAGGACCGATGAATTTCGCCGACAACAGCGCCGACTATGTCGCCTTTGTGCGCGCGCTCGTCGCCGCCCTCGCCGTCCATGCACCGCGCTGCGATTATCGCGCCGGCACGTCATGGCTGCATTACGTGATCAACCTGCTCGCAACGGGCTTCATCGGCGTCTGCCTCGTCGCCATCGGACTCCTGCTCGCCAAGGTCGGGCTGACGTGGATGGTCGCGATCAAGGTGGTCTTCATTCTGTTCTATCTCCCCGCCTTGTTCCTGTGGGTCGGACGCAACCGACCACGGCACTTCGTCCCAACTTTCATCCCGAGTAGCGTCCTGCCCGCAGTCACGGGCACCAAGACCAACCGACCCAATCAGTCATGACTGCGCGTGCGTTCCTGTTGCTGCCAATTTTAGCCTCCTTGCTGACCGGTCCGCTGCCGGCCTCGACCGGCGCGGCGCCATCCTTGCTCGAGACCAATTTCCGCTGGCCGGTGCCGGCCGGGGCCAAGCCCTCGCCGGTCGCACCGCAAGGGAAGTTCCGTCTGGTCCACGATCCCGCGGTGGAACGCGAAGCTGTGGCGCTCTCCGCTCGACTACGCGCCGAGGGATTGCAACTCGCCGTCGAGGCCCGCGCGCTGCCGCGCACCGAAATGCTGTATCCCGTCCTCGCTTTCGCAGCAAATCGTGGCGCGGATCTCGGCGTGTTTCTCTGGCACGTGGCGCCCGAACAGACGGTCGGCGTCCATCGCGAATCGGGCGTGCCGGCGGAAGAACTCCGCCTGCACGCGCCGGTGGAGCCCTACTCATTCGCC
Source organism: uncultured Opitutaceae bacterium (assembly GCA_964475035.1). GTDB lineage: Bacteria > Verrucomicrobiota > Verrucomicrobiia > Opitutales > Opitutaceae > Didemnitutus. The sequence goes on from CAYYVB010000122.1 coordinate 3,295, forward strand.
TCGGGCGAAGCGTGGATCCTGGCGCATCCGTCCCGCGTGCCGGAGGCGATCCGGCTGCAGCAGCGCCTGCAGCAACTGGCCGGGCCGCAGGCGATGGTGGATATCACCGTGAGCGGACGTGGCACCATCGGCCCTGACTCACCGGCCGACGAACTCGCGGCTCCGGACCCGACCTCGCGTTCACTCGCTTGGTTGCTGCAGACCGCCGGGCTCGCGCAACGGCAAGCGCAGATCCGCCCGCTCCGGCTGCCGGCGCGCCAAGAGATCTCGCCCGACTTGGTGATCATCCTGCGCGGTGAGCCCGGCGCCGCTCCCCAAGGCTTGTCTGCCGACCAAGTCTCCCTGCTCAGCCGGGACAACCGCATCTTGCTGCATTACAAGAACGGTCAATGGGGCCAGACCGATGTCGCGTCCATTGCCGGACACTCGCTCGCGCTCTGGACGAAGGGTGAATTGCCGGCTTCGAGCCTGCTCGCCGGGCACAGCGCCGAGGAGGAGTCGGAGATCAGCGACGAGGAAATGGGCCTGGGCGCGGACGCCCTCGAACGCTCGCGCTCGGAGCTCAAGGCGCTCGGGATCGGCGAAACCGCCATCAAAGAATATAACAAACTGACGTCCGAACTGGCGGCGAAAAGGGAGGCCGAATCCAAAGACCTCAGCGACGCCACTCTCGCCCGGACCTCGACTGAGCGCCGTGCCGCCACCGAGCGAGCGCTCGTCGCGCAAAAGGCCGAGGAGCAGCGCCTGCAGCCCATCGTGAATGCGCTCGCCGCGTGGGAAAAGGCGGTGATGCGCACCGAGCGACTAGACCAACTCGGCCTCCCGCTTGCCCAATTGATCAAGGAACTCGATCAGGCCGGCGCCACTGCCTTGGCCGATGCGTTCACCGAAGTGTTCGGTGCGTTTCTCTACCAGTTAGGCGGCGTGCGCGGCTACTTCGATTTCATGATGGCGGTGCCCGATAAGCGCCTCTCGACGGTCCTGCGCCGCATTGAGCCCTCGCGAAAACCGCACGCCCAGGCGTTCGCCCGCGCCAACCACCCTCGCACGGGCGTCCCCAACACCCCGGAGGTGCAGCAAGCTGAGGCCGCTTGGCCGGCGGTGAGAAAGCGACCCGACAATTCCGGCCCGCAAAAGCCAAAAACCGACGGCGTCTTTGATCTAACGCGACTCCACCGCGCCGTCGCCTCCGGCGCCACCGCCGCGGCGCACGAACTCGGCGCCATCTATCACCAAGGCTTTGGCGCCCCCCAGGACCGCACTGTTTCCCAACTCTGGTCCATGCTCTTCAATCGACTTCACCCCGGCAAACCCGACCCCGCCAAAGCGACCGCAGCGACCGCGGCTTTCCTACTCCGCGCGGGCGTGCCTTCCGTTGTCACTCAAGACGCGATCAAGAGGCTGACCGAAAATCGCTACCGGCTCACCGAGGAGACGTTCAGGGCGCTGGAACGCTCTGCCACCCAAGGCGACCTCCTCGCGGAGCGTTACATCCAATCCATGAGCGGAACCATCGCCCTGCGTCGCGAAGGGATCACGTTCGAACAGATCCACACGGCCGCCGCGCCCGCTTTTGAGAATTTCGATGCCAAACTCGCTGAACTTCAGGCCCAAGGAGCGGAGCTCGAGCAACTCATCCGCCACTTCGACCAGACAGCCGCATACATGGCCCACGCCTTGGCGACCAACCCGACCGCGATTACCCTGCCAACATTCGCGGCCGCCGCGCAGGACGCCCCCTCGGAAGAGGAATTACTGGTGACCGACGAGGAAATGGGCCTGGGCGCGGACGCCCTCGAACAGACGCGCGCGGAACTCAAGGCAGTCGGGATCAGTGAAGACGCGATGGACGAATACACCAAGCGGACCTCCGAACTGGCGGCAAACCGTGAGATCGAGTCCAGAGACCTCGGCGACGCCCCGCGTCCGCGTTATGTCGCCAAGCGCCGCGCCGAAACGAATGCACCGGGCGTCGAACTGCTGCAACTCAACGGCTTCGAGGGCGATATCCGCGCCGTGCGCTTCCTCGGTGGCCACTACCACGCGGTCACCGCGCAAGGTGTCGTCCTCCGCTCCACGGATGCCTATATTTGGACCCAAGTGTTCGCCGCGCCGGCCGGGCAGACGTTTGACGACATTGTGGGCGGCGAAGGCCGCCTGCTTATCGTCCCGCCGGCGGTGCGGCGCATATCGAGTCAGGGCAAGGCGCAAGGCTGGGCTTCATTCGACCGCGGCCGCACGTGGTCACCGGCCGACGTCGGCATGGACCACGAGATCGGCTACGCGGCCGGCAAGTTCTGGCGCTATCTGCCGGGCGACAACGCCGTCTATGAAAGCTCAATCGATCTTAAAAGCTGGCAGCGCCACGCCGGTATTCCCGAGGAGTTGCTCAAGCAAGCGCCAACGCTGCGCCTCGGGCACGCCCAGCTCTTCGCCGGACGTGTCTATCGTCTGCCGCGCTACTCCCATGCGGGCGCGGAAGGCGCGAAGATCGAATCCTCCGACGATCTGAGAAACTGGCGGTTGGAGTTCCGGCTTCCGACGGGAGCCGGAGCGACGACCCCGATCCAGTTCAACGTGGAAAGCGACACGCTGGTCCTCGGCGCGGCAAATCCGCTCGGCCGAAGCAAGGTGCACTATCACCTCCTCGCCCGCGGACAAAGCTGGCGCAGCGTTGTCTCGGACCATTCCGCGCTCGGCGGGATGGCCAGCCTGGGCGGTTGGACGCTCATGCATTACAGCGCGGCGATCGGCGGCTATGCGGAAGTCACCCGTGGATTCTCGCTGATTCGTTTCTTGGGCGACCTGTCGGGACATTCATCGCAGTTTGCGGCCGGCTCCGCTGGCTTCGTGCTCGGAGGGCCGCAAGGACGCATCGCGATCCTGTCGCCCGACCCGCGCTGGGCAATGCGACCCGCGCCGGAATCGCTCGCCGAGGCGCGCGACGCGTGGCTACGCGGGCAATACACGCAGATGCAGCGCCTGATCGATGAGGCGCGGCAGGACGATCCGCACGTCCCGGAGGCATGGATCCTCGAAGCCCGCAGCGCCTTCGAGCGCAACCAGACCGACTGGATTTTCTCCACCGTCAACGACGGCCTCAAGCACCACCCGCGCCACCCCGACCTGCTCGGTCTGCGCGCCTACCATCACTTGGCGAAACAAGACGCTGCGGCCGCCAAACAGGACGCCGACGCGGCGCTGGCCATCAGCGCGGTGCAACCCGAAGCCGCACTTGTGCGCTTCATGCTGACGCAAGGCCGGGAGAAGGATGCGCTCGATACGGCGCTGAGCCTCGATCGGCATTTCGTCACCGGATTCGTCACCCGCGCCAACTACCGCGCTGCGCGCGGAGATCGCGCCGGCGCCGTCGCCGATCTCAAGGCCGCCGAAGCCAGCCGGCCGAAGCATCCCGATTTTCAGCTCTCTCTCGCCGGCATTTATCTGCAACTCGGTTTGCCGGAAGACGCGCGCCGTTGCGCGAACCAAGCCCGTGACCTCGGCCATCCGCGCGCGGCCGAGGCGCTCAATCTCATTCCGAAGCCGTAAACCTCACGACGCCCTGCGCGTTCAGGTCGGCTCCGTGGCGCCATGCCACGCCCGCCCCGCTGCCACGCGGTTCGATGGCAACCTCGATCGCGTTCACCGCCAAGGGCACTTCCTTGAGGAACTGCACCTCCAGCGCCGTCGGACGCACCGGAAGTTTTTGCCGGCTGAGCGCCGTCTGCAAGGCGTCGAAATACGCCGTGTTGTTCAGGTGCGCATTGCCGTCGAAATCACCGTAACGGAGCGCGACCTCGGTCACCGATGCGGTCGCGGCCGGCGGCTCGTGGCGCACGCGATCCAAGTCCGGCTTGAACATCGCCCCCTGCCCGACCGGAAATTGCGCCGCCAGCTCCTCCGGCACCCGCGCGAGCGCCTTGGTGCGGAGATTGACGTAGATCCACAACGTCGAGGCCGACAGCACGAGTTCGTCACCGCAATACACCCGCAGGTCGCGGTAGCCGCGAAAGCCCCGGATGCCCGCCGACCAGGTGCGCAGTGTCAGCATTTCCTCGTAGCGAGGGTAACGCGCGATCGAAGCCGCGATGCGGTTCAGCACCCAGCTCTCGCCTTTCGCGACCATCGCCTTGGCGCCGAGCGCATAGACATCGGCATGCTTGATCGCCGCCTCCTGCAGGAGCTTGAACACGCCGCCCAGAGTGAGGAGCTGGTCGCGATCGACGTCCGCGTAGGCGACCTTCGCTTGCAGCGTGAACTCCGTGCTCATGATGAACTCAAGCAGCGGCAAACTTCGACAGACGCGCCAGCACGCGCTCCTTCCCCAGCACGCGGAAGATGCTCGTGATGCTCGGGCCGGCGTTGGTGCCGGTGACGGCGAGGCGCGCGATGCCCTGATAATCGCCGAATCCGAGTCCCTTGCTCTCGGCCAGCGCCTTGAGCGCGGCCTCGATGGCGGCGTCCGTGGAGCAATCCATCGCGGGCAGCGCGGCGATGAGTTCCGCGAGACGAGCCTTCGGGTCGCCCTTGGCCATCAGCTTTTCCTTCACCTTCGCGTCGACCGGGAAATCGTCGCTGAAGAAATAGACCGTGTAGGCCGCGAGTTCGTCGACCGATTTAATCTTCGGCTGCGCGAGCAGCATGATTTCGCGGAAATAGGTTTCGTTCGCGAGCACGGTGGCACCGCTCGGCTGCCGCGTGAAGTAGGCCTTCGCCTGCGCGAGAAACTTCTCCGCCGGCAGCTCGAGCAGATACTGCATATTGAGGTTCGCGAGTTTCTTGGGGTCGAATTTCGCGCCGCTCTTGTTCACTGCGGGCAGGTCAAAGAGACGGACGATCTCCGCGATCGGCAGCTTCTCGCGGTCGTCGCCGGGGTTCCAGCCGAGCAATGAGATATAGTTCACCAGCGCCTCGGGCAGGAAGAATCGCTGCTGGTATTCCTCGATCAGGGCACCCTTGTCGCGCTTTGACATCTTGCCCTGGCCCATCTCGGGCGATTTCAGGATGAGCGGGATGTGGGCGAAGATCGGGGGCGTGACGCCGAATCCCTCGTAAATACGCACGTGCTTGCTCGTGTTGGAGAGGTGGTCCTCGCCGCGGATGATGTGCGTGACCTTCATCGTGATGTCGTCGACGACGTTCACGAAGTGGAAGACCGGGTTGCCGTCCGAGCGGAAGATGACGAAGTCCTCGTCCTCCATGCGTTCGA
>CAYYVB010000123.1:0-6041 GCA_964475035.1 uncultured Opitutaceae bacterium
CGCGACGCTACGCCCAGCGCGGGCACGACGTGACGCTCATCTCGCGCCGCTGGGCCGATTGGCCGGCGGACGAGATGATCGACGGCGTGCGCTTCCTGCGCGTGCCGGGAGCGGACCATCGTCGCCGGCTCTGGCAAAATCTTCTGCTCGATGCGCTCTGGGGCCGGCGGGTGCTGCGCGTGTTGCCGGAGGCCGACATCCTGATCACGAACACGATTTTCCTGCCGATCTATGTGCGCCAGCTCCGCCCCCGGGCGGGACGCCTCGTCGTGAACCTCAATCGCTTCCCGAAGGGGCAGGTGCGTTGGTATCGACGCGCCGCCCGCATCCAAGCCGCGAGTGGCATCATCGCGCGGGCCGCGAAGCTCCAGGCGCCGCGTCTGGCCGACCGCATCCGCGTGTGCCCGAACCCGATCGACCTCACCCTCTTCTCCGGCGCGGCCCCAACGCGCGCCACCGATGCGCCGGTCACGCTCGGATTCATGGGTCGCATCCATCCCGAAAAAGGTCTGCTCACGCTCGCCCAGGCGGCCGGGATCCTCGCGACCCGCCGCGATCTGCCCCGCTGGCGCATCGTGCTCCGCGGACCAACCGAGGTCGCACGCGGCGGAGGTGGCGAGGAGTTTGCCGCTCAGTTGCAAGGCGTTGCCCCGGACCTGTGGCGCGATGGCCGGCTGGCGCTGGCTCCGGCGCAGAACATGCCGACGGAACTCGCGGCTGCTTACCAAGCGCTCGATGTGTTTTGCTACCCGACCGAGGCCGCGGAGGGCGAAGCCCATCCGGTCGCTGTGTTGGAAGCCATGGCCGCAGGGCTGGCGGTCGTCGCCACCGATCTGCCGTGCTTCGCCGATCAACTCCGGGCCGGCGAGAACGCGTTGCTGTTCCCAGTGGGTTCGGCCGTCGCCTTGGCGGCGCACTTGGCGCGGTTGATCGGCGATCCGGAGGCGCGTCGCCGGCTTGGCGCCCGCGCGCGCACCGACATCTCGACGCTGGACGACGCCCTCGTCGCCGACCAGCATCTCGCCGATTACGAGCAGCTCCTCCATGCCGACCGACGCTGAAACCCCTCCCTGGCTGGGCCGCAATTGCGTGACGCCCTACCCGCGTGGCGAAGTCCTGCGTCGGATGATCTGGGCTTTCGTGCAAGCGACGTTGTTCCGTTGGAGCCCGCGTCCCTGCCATGGTTTTCGCGCGCGGCTGCTGAAGCTTTTCGGGGCGGACATCCCCGCGCCCGGCCAGGTCGTGATCTTCCCGACGGCGCGCATCACCTTCCCGTGGCGCCTCGCGCTCGAGCCGCGCAGCATGGTCGGAAGGAACGTGACGCTCTACAACCTCGCGTCCATCCGTCTCCGTTATGGCGCCAACATCAGCCAGAACTGCCATCTCTGCGCGGGCACGCATGACTACAACCGCTGGGACATGCCGCTCGTCACGCGCCCGATCCAGATCGGCCGCAACGCGTGGCTCGGTGCCGATGTCTTCGTCGGGCCCGGAATCACCATCGGCGAACTCTGCGTCGTGGGTGCGCGCTCGGTCGTGGTGAAGGATCTGCCGGCGCGGATGGTGTGCGCCGGGCATCCCTGCCGGCCGCTGAAACCGCGGACCGACCCGGTCTGATCCGGCCGCCATGCGCGTCTGTCACATCGTGCCCAGCCTCGAGGAACGACACGGCGGGCCCTCGCGCTCCGTGCGCGCCTTGGCCAACGCCATGGCCCGGCTCGGCACGCCGACCGACTTGGCCACGACGCACGATCCGGCGTCGCCGGCGCTGGCGTCGGGCGATGATGCGGCGACGCTGCACGTTTGTCGGCGCGAGCCGCCGCGCTCGCTTTGCCGCTCCCGCGAGTTGCGCACTTTGCTCGAGCAAACGCCGTTCGATCTCGTGCAACATCACTCGCTCTGGCTGCTGCCGTTGCACTACGCGCACAGCGCGGCGCGCCGCCGGGGAGCGCCGCTCGTGATCGCACCCCGCGGCATGATGAGCGACTGGGCCTGGGCGCATCATCGGGCCCGCAAGCGCGTTGCGGAGTGGCTCGTGCATCCCGGGGCGTTCGCTGCCGCGGCCGGCTGGCACGCGACCAGCCAGGGCGAGGCGGACGAGATCCGGCGGCGCGGTTTTCGCCAGCCGGTCTGCGTCGCCCCGAACGGCGTCACGCTGCCCCAGCCGTCCGAGCTCACCGCAGCGCGTGACCATTGGATGGAGGCGCTGCCCGTCCTGCGCGGCCGGCGGGTGGCGTTGTTCTATTCGCGCTTTCACCGGAAGAAGCGCCTGCGCGAATTGATCGACGTCTGGTCGCGTCATCGCAGCGGCGACTGGTTCCTGCTGGTCGCGGGTGTGCCGGAGGAATTCTCCGTCGCGGAAGTGCAGGGTTGGATCGACGCCGCCGGCCTCGCGGACCATGCCGCCGTGGTCGATGGGCGCGGCCGCCCGTCGCCCTACGGCGTGGCGGACTTGTTCCTGTTGCCGACGCACTCGGAGAATTTCGGCCTGGTGATCGCGGAGGCGCTGGCCGCCGGAGTGCCGGCCGTGGTGACCGACGGCACACCGTGGCAGGGACTGGAGGAGAATGGCGCCGGCTGGTGCGTCGCATGGAGCGATTACACCGCCGCTCTCAACGCCGCGCTGGTCGCCGATCCGACTGAGCTGCGCCGCCGGGGTGAGATCGGCCGGGCGTGGATGGCGGCGGATTTCACCTGGGAGAGCAGCGCGCGGAGGTTGCTCGAATTCTACACCACGTTGCGCCATGGGTGACGCGGGACAAACGAGCGTCGATCGGGCTTACGGCGAGGCACCGCCGCCGCCGCGCGTGCGCCGCAGCGGCACGACGGAAAAGGTCGTGTTGGTTCATCTCAGCGTGCTCGTCGTCGGGTTGTCCTGGTCCTTCGGCGGCCAGATCGACTGGGCGCGCGATGCGCTGCTGGTCTGGGGCACGCTGGGGATGCTGATGTTCTTCCTGCTCCAGGCGAGCCCCGCGGCCGGCGAAGCGGGCTTGCGGATCAATCCCTGGCGCTTCCTCTGGCCGCTGCTCCTGTTCGACGCCCTCGTGATCGTGAGTTGCTTCAATCCCAGCACGCGCACGGCGATGCATCAGGGCGAGATGATGTTCCTGCACGTGACGCCGCGCTGGGAGTGGCTGCCGAGCGCGGCCCGACCTGACCTCGCGTTCCGCGAACTCTGGCAGTTCAACGCGATCCTGCTCTCGTGCGCCAACGCGTTCTTCGCCGGGCTCAGTCGCGGGGCGTTGCGCCGTCTGCTCGTCGTCCTCGTGGCGAACGGGCTCACGCTGGCGATCTTCGGCACGTTCCAGAAACTGCTGCGCGCGGACGGACTGTGGTTCGGTCTCGTGCCTTCGCCGAATCCGTTTTTCTTCGCGACCTTCGTCTATCACAACCACTGGGGCCCGTTCACGCTGCTCAACGTCGCCGCGGGCATCGGGCTGCTGTTCCACTCGTGGCGGCGCGGAGGTTACCGGGATTTTTGGCATTCGCCCGTGCTGATGGGCGCGGTGGGTCTGCTGCTCTTCGCGGCGGCGGTGCCTTTGAGCGGCTCGCGTTCCAGTTCCGTGCTCGTGCTGCTGCTGTTACTCGGCGCGCTCGGTCACACGCTGCTGCGGATCATCCGGCGGCGGCGCGAACGCCACGAATCCGCGGCGTTGCCGGTGGCCGGCCTGATCGCGGGCACGGTCCTGGCCGGGGTGGGCATCTTCTTCCTCGCCCGCGGCGTGATCGAGACCCGCGCGCGCGACACCCTGCGGCAGATCGAGGAGATCCGCGGCGAGACGCTGGTGAACTCGCGTCTCCGGCTCTACGGCGACACCTGGCGCATGGCGAGCGAGCGCCCCTTATTCGGGTGGGGTCTGGAGAGCTACGCCACGGTGTTCATGATCTACAACTCCACCCCGACGCCGTTGCGCGGCGGCTGGAAGCAATACTACGAGCAGGCGCACAACGACTGGCTGCAGGCGCTGGCGGAGGTCGGGTTCACCGGCACGGCGTTGGTCGGGCTGCTGGTGCTGCTCCCGCTCGCCGGCGTCGCCTGGCGGCGGATCGAATCGCACATCCCGGGCTATCTGCTCACCGGTTGCTTGCTTCTGCTGCTCTATGCCTGGGTCGAGTTTCCGTTCGCGAACCCGTCCGTGATGGTGAGCTTCTGGCTCTGCCTCTATATCGCGGCGCGCTACGCCCGGCTCGATCTGGGACAACAAAGGACCGCGCATGAGTGAACCGGCCGCATGGCGCCTGCCGCTGTCGGTGGTGGTCCTGACCAAGAACGAGGAACAACGCCTCCCCGCCTGCCTGGCGTCGGTGGCGGACTGCGACGACGTGGTCGTGCTCGACTCGGGCTCGACCGACCGCACCGCCGAGATCGCGCAGGCGGCCGGGGCGCGCGTGTTCGTGCACCCGTTCCGGGATTTCGCGCAGCAGCGCAACCATGCGATGACGGCGATCCCCTTCCGCCATCCGTGGGTATTCCATCTCGATGCCGACGAGACCATGACGCCGGAACTCGCGCGCGAATGCGCGGCGTTACGCGCCGACGATCCCTGCGACGGTTATTACGCCGCCCCGCAGATGATGTTTCACGGACGCTGGCTGAAACGCTGCACCGACTTCCCCGCCTGGCAGGCGCGCTGCGTGCGCGCGGGGAGATTTGAATTCATCCAAGCCGGACATGGCCAGCGCGAGGCGCCGGGCCTGCGGATGGGTTTTCTGCGCGGCAGCTACCGGCACGACATCTCGGTGCCGGACCTCGCGGCGTGGGACGCCAAACACCGGCGCTATGCGCGCGAGGAGGCCGCGGCGTTTCTCACGGCGCCGGCCGCCCCGCTGGGAGCGTTGTGGCGTGGACCGGCGCTGGAGCGCCGCCGCGCGCTCAAGCACCTGAGCTATCGCCTGCCGGGGCGGCCGGGGCTGCGCTTCGTCTACCAGTATTTCCTGCGCGGTGGTTTTCTCGATGGACCGGGGGCGTGGCGTTATTGCCGGCTGATGGCGCGCTACGAGCGCTACGCGGCGGAGGCGTTGCGCGCATTGCGCGGACAGCAAACCCATGGGTGAGCGGAAAATCATCTTTGTGAACCGCGTCTATTGGCCGGACGAATCGGCCACGGCGCAGTTGCTCAGTGACCTGGCCCCCGCGTTGGCCGCGCGCGGCTGGAAAGTGCATGTCATCGCCGGTGGCACCGGCCCGGAGCGCCACGGCGAAGTCTTTGTGCACCGCACCGGCGGAATAAATTCCGTGCGCGGCTGGGCCCGCCTCGGAAGTTACCTGCGCTTCCTGCTCGGGGCCCGCGCGCGCCTGGCCTCGTTGGTCGCACCGGGAGACATCGTGATCCTGAAGACGGACCCGCCGTTGCTGGCGGCAGTCGGCACCGGGGCAGCCCGACGGCGCGGAGGCAGAGTTGTCCAATGGATCCAGGACATCTATCCGGAAATCGTCGTGGCGCACCAAGGTCGCTGGCTCTCGCCGCTGCTCGCGCCGTTGCGGTGGTGGCGCGATCAGGCGTGGCGGCAATCAGCCCGGTGCGCGGTCGTCGGTGAGGACATGTTGACGCCGGTGCGGGATGCCGGCGTCGGTGCAGATGCGATTCGCCATTTACCGAACTGGGCACCGCGCGAACTCGATCAGCCCCCGGCAGCGGAAGCGGTGCGCTCCCTGCGGCGGACGTGGGGATGGGAAGGTCGCTTTGTCATCGCCTACTCCGGCAATCTCGGCCGCGTGCATGAATTCAACACCGTGCTTGAGGCCGCAGGAGTCCTGCGCGGCGAGAGAAGTCCCGTGTTCCTCTTTATCGGCGACGGTCCGCGCCGCCGGGAAGTGCAAGCGGCGGCCGAACGGCGCGGCTTGGACAACGTGCGCTTCCTGCCGCCCGTCCCGCGTGCCGATCTCGCCACTTCGCTGGCGGCGGCCGACGCCCACCTCGTGACGTTGCGGCCGGGGTTCGAGACCTTGGTCCATCCGAGCAAACTGGCGGGAATCCTGGCCAGCGGGCGACCGGCGGTCTTCGTCGGCGCGCCGGATTGCGCCTTGGCTCGCTTTCTCC
>CAYYVB010000123.1:6051-8456 GCA_964475035.1 uncultured Opitutaceae bacterium
TTGCCATGACAACACGCGGCGCTTTCACTAACCCCTGATTTCATGAACCAAGGCCGCACCGTCACGCTTCTGCTCATCGCGTTCGGCGCGCTGGCCGTGGTGGTATCGTTCAACGTGATCGGCTGGATGCGCGGCGTGATCGACCTGCGCAGCCCCATCATCGACGGCCTGCAATTGCCGGTGTTGGTCCACTTTCTGGGCATCTATCTGATCGATGGCTACAGCCGGCGGACGGACATGCTGTCCGTCACCTACGCCAGCCAGCACGTCATCGCGCAAGTCGGCGTGTTGATGGTCACGCTGCTGCTGACGTTCGTGTTCATCCCCGGCGATTTCCCGCTGCAGACCAGCCGTCTCGTAACCGCGACTTCCTATCTCGCGATCATCCCCTTCACGCTCGCATTCCGGCGCACGATCTACCTGCGGACCCGGACGATGGATCAACGCTACTTCCTCTTCCTCGGGACACCGGAGAGCTGCCTCGCGTTCAAGGAGGAATGCCGGAAGCATGAAATGCCGCAATCCGTGCTTTTTGCGACGCATGAGACCTTCGTGCCGAGCGCGAAGGCCGCCACGGGCGTCTCCACTGCGCCATTCGGCGATGTCGTCGACTATCTGAACGAATACGAAGGGAAGATCGAGGCGATCATCATCCGCGAATCCAACCATGAGTTGCCCACCGCGGTTGCGCAGCGTCTCGTGGAACTGAACTTCACCGGTGTCCCGACTTACACGCTCGAACTGTTCCACCAGGTTTATTGGCGGAAGATCCCGCTCTACCGGCTCAACCAGACCTGGCTGTTCCAGGAGGGATTCCAGATCGCCCGCGAGCCGGTGTTCGAACGCTTGAAGCGGTTGAGCGACATCGCGCTCTCGCTGCTCGGGCTGATCCTCTTCGCCCCGCTGCTTCCTTTCATCGCCGCCGCGATCCGGCTGACCGACCGCGGCCCGGTGTTTTTCCGGCAGACCCGCGTCGGGCGCAACCGCGTGCTCTTCGAGGCTTTCAAGCTCCGCACGATGCGCGTGCACCACGCGGGGTCGCCTTACACCAGCGAACAGGATGACCGCATCACGCCGATCGGCCGTTTGCTTCGCGCCACGCGGCTCGACGAGGCGCCGCAACTCTGGAACGTCCTGCGCGGCGACATGAGCCTGATCGGACCGCGCGCCGAGTGGGTGAAACTCGTGGAAGAATACGAGCGCAAGATTCCCTGCTATCATTACCGGCATCTCGTGAAGCCCGGCATCACCGGCTGGGCGCAGGTGAATTATCCCTACGGCGCCAGTCTCGAGGACACGCTGCGGAAGCTCGAATACGACCTCTACTACATCCGCTTCTTCTCCTTCGTCCTCGATGCCTCGATCATCCTGAAGACCATCCATGTGATGCTCTTCGGCAAAGGGCGCTGAACCGGACGCGTTGGCGTTCCGGCAACAACTGACAATCCTGTTCCCGTGTCCCGATCCAAGACCTACGACCTCATCTGCCTCGGCGGCGGCAGCGCCGGCTTCAACGCCACGCGGCTCGCCGCCAGCCTCGGCCGCCGCGTGGCGGTCGTCGACGGCGCCGAGGAGCTCGGCGGCCTCTGCATTCTCAAGGGCTGCATGCCCTCGAAGACGCTGCTCTACACCGCCGAGATCCTGCATCACGCCCGCACCGCCGCGAAGTTCGGCCTCCGTGTCCGCGGCGCCGCGCCGGACATGCGCGCCGTGCACGCGCGGAAAAAGCGCATCATCGGCGAATTCGCCGACTACCGGCAGCGGGCGCTCGCCGCGGGCAAATTCGACCTCATCCGCGCCTACGCCAAATTCGAGGACGCCCACACGGTGCTCCTCTCCGACGGCCGGCGCCTGCGCGCGAAATTCTTCCTCGTCGGCACCGGCTCGAAGATCAGCGTCCCGCCCGTGCCGGGCTTGCGCGAGGCGAAGTTCTGGACGAGCGACGACGTGCTCGACCTCGATTTCCTGCCGCAGAGCGTCCTCGTGCTCGGCGGTGGCATCGTCGCCTGCGAGCTGGCGCAGTATCTCTCCCGGATGGGCACGAAGGTGACGCTCATCCAGCGCAGCCAGCACATCCTCCGCGACCACTCCGAGACCGCCTCGGAAGTGGTGCAACGCGCCTTCGTCGACGAAGGCATCGAACTCTTCGCCGGCACGAAGATCCTCGAGATCAAACAGGACGCGCGCGGCACCACCGTGCGGTTTGAGCACGACGGCCGCGTCATCACCCGCCGCGCCGCGCACCTGTTCAACGCCCTTGGCCGCGAGCCCAACACCGCCGGTCTCGCCCTCGGCGCCGCCGGCGTGCGCACGCGCCCGGACGGGCAGATCGTGATCAACCGCTGGCAACAGACGAGCGCGCCCCATATCTACGCGGCGGGGGATTGTTCCGGTCCACATGAGAT
>CAYYVB010000124.1:0-6304 GCA_964475035.1 uncultured Opitutaceae bacterium
GCGCCACGCTGCTGCTGCGCCACGCGCAGGAAGGCGTCGTCACCGACTACGATGCCATCATCCACGAAGTCATCGACTCTGGACCCGGTGCGGCGCAGCCGCTCCGGCTCCACTTCCTCGCGCGGGATTTTTTCCAGAACAACCCGTTCATCCTGCCCGCCTTCACCGGCTACGTGCGCGAGCAGGCGGCGGCGAGCGGAGCGCGCCTCCTCGTCGACGCGTATTGCGGGAGCGGATTGTTCGCCTTGAGCTGTGCGCCCGCCTTCGAGCGCGTGGCCGGTGTCGAGGTGAGCGAGACCTCGGTGAAGTTCGCCCGGGAAAACGCCGCGGCCAACGGCATCGGCAACGCCACGTTCTCCGCCGGCGACGCCGCGACCATCTTCGCCGGGCTCGACGCCGGCTTCGCGCCCGCGGACACGGTCGTGGTCATCGATCCGCCGCGCAAGGGGTGCGATGAATCCTTTCTCACGCAGCTCTTCGCCTTCGGCCCGCGCGCGGTGGTCTATGTGTCCTGCGACCCCGCCACGCAGATGCGCGACCTGAAAAGTTTTCTCGCCGCGGGCTACACGCTCACCGCTGTGCAGCCCTTCGATCTCTTCCCGCAGACACGCCACCTCGAGTGCGTGATCACGCTGCGGCGCGGATAGTTTTGGGAGCCACGGATGGCACGGATGCCGCGGATCGGGCTGCCGACGCCGCAAACCTTCATCCGTGTGATCCGTGCCATCCGTGGTGGTATTTTATTTTTGCCAAGGAATGCGCAGCGCCGCGCAGCCCGCCGTGGCATACTCTGCCCGCTGCCGAGCGCCCTGGGGTGCGAGGTCGCGAATAAACGACGCAACTATGCGCCAAGGCCCCGGCTCACCGCGAGTCGTCGGCCATTGAAGAAAGGCGCCGGTGAACGCACCGGCGCCGCTTCGTTTCCCGGCCGCGCGGCGCTCCGCATCGGTTGCGCTGGAAAATTTCATGGCAACCCGCGCGTAGCCGCCGGCGAAAACGGGGGGATAATCCCCGCATGAAAATCCTGCGGGTCGGGACTGCGTTGTTCGTCGCGCTCATTTGCGCCGGTCTGGCGTCCGGCCAGACCTTTGTCACCGGCGGTTCGAGCTGGGGCGCCTCCGGTTCGTTCAGCGGCACCGGCAGCGTCGGTCAGCTGATCGACGGTTTCACGCCGAACGGCATCTATTACGGCACGGCCCAGCCCGACGCGCACACGTTCGTCTTCGGCCTCGTCAACACCCCGAGCCCGACCGGCGCCACGGCGCAATACAACCTCTCCGGCGCGATGGCCGCCGGAACGCCGATCACGCTCTCGTTCACCGGCCTCACGGCGCGGCCCGACTACCTCGCCTACACGGGCGGAACGTTGACCTCCTACCACTACAACTCCGGCTCCGGCACGCTCACGCTGACGACCAATCTCGTGAACCCCGTCGCTTCCGCCTCGGATCCGACGAGCACGACGCTGCTCAGCACCTTCGGCCTGATGATCGTCACGGGGTCGGCGCACAATTTCGGCGGCACGGTCTTCCAGACGGGGATGTTCTGGGAGGACGTCGGCCCGCTCGCGAACTACTCCGGCACGAGCTATCTCGCCGGCGTGAACGCCGCGGGCATCAACGGCCAGACGGCGTCGTTCTACGCCTACCTGCCGCTGGCGTTTCTCCAGGACAACGGCATCGGGCAACCCGACGACGCGCAGGCCGTCGTGCAGAAGAGCTCGGGCGACGGCATCGTGCTGGGCAACCTTGTGCTCGATTTCTACACGCCCGCGAACCCGCTGTTCGCCGGGCAGAGCACGACGTGGAACTACGCGGGCCCGTCGGCGTTCAACCTCGACGGTCTCGCCGGCAACGACGACTTCGTGCGCGCGACCTACACCAACGCCTCGTGGTCCGACGCCAACATGGGCATCGCCGCCGTGCCGGAGCCGTCGACGTATGCGGCGCTGCTCGGCCTCGCAGCCCTGGGCGCCGCGTGGCGGCGGCGGCGCGGACAATAATCAACGCGTGCTCGCACCGGCCTGGAGGGCGCGGCTACCGCCGCGCCGCGAGCGGCGTGATGGGGGTGGTGCACAGGTTCATCGGCGCTGTAGGTGGCGCGCTTGCGCGCCACTGTTGCGCGCAAGCGCGCAACCTACAGGTTGCGGCCGCGACGGGCGGGGTGTGCGGACAACGGCAGATCGGCGCAGCTGTGCCCGCGGGCATGAAAAAGCCGCGGCGTTTCGGCCGCGGCTTGGTGCGTCAGGAGAGTTTTGGGCGCGCGGAGAGTTTCGTGTCTTTCGTGTGTTTCGTGGTTTCTCTCCGGGGCGGGGCGGCGCGGACGGAGTCCGCGCGCGACCTCACTTCGCGGCTTCTTCCTTCTTCTCGTCCTTCTTTTTGCCCCAGTTCTCGAAGTCGGGCTTCTCGAGCGTAGGCTGGCCGCCGATGTAGCGCGAGAGCCAGGACTGCATCTCCCAGTGCCAGTGGATGGCGTTCTGGGGCTTGAGGACCCAGTGGTTCTCGTCGGGGAAGATGACGAGGCGCGAGGGCACGCCCATCGACTGGAGGATGGCGTAGAGGGCGGTGCCGTTGCCGTAGGGGACGCGGTAGTCGAGCTGGCCGTGGATGACGAGCATCGGGGTCTTGAAGTTCTTCGCGTAGGTCGTCGGGTTGTTGCGCGCCATGCCCTCGGGATTTTCCCAGGGCGTGCCGCCGAGGACCTTGGTGAAGCCGAACTGCGTGACGTCGGCGCCGTATTGGGTGACGAGGTCGTTCACGCCGGCGTGGTTGATGATGGCCTTGAAGCGGTCCGTGTGGCCGAGGACCCACGTGGCCATGTATCCGCCGTAGCTGGCGCCGCCGGCGCCGAGGCGCTCGGGATCGATGTTGGGGAAGCGCGCGAGGAGATAGTCGGTCGACTTCATGATGTCCTCGAAGGGCTTGTCGCCCCACTCATTGAGGATGCTTTGGCAGAACTTCTCGCCGAAGCCGGTCGAGCCGTGGCGGTTGACCCAGGTGGCGACGAAGCCGGCGGCGGCGAAGACCTGCGTGTTCCAGCGGTAGCTCCATCCGTCGCCGTTCATCGTGTGCGGGCCGCCGTGCATGAGCTGCACGAGCGGATACTTCTTGTTCGGGTCGAAGCCCGGGGGCAGCACGAGCCAGCCGTGGACGTCGGCGCCGTTGGCGCCCTTGAACCAGTAGCTTTCCACTTTGCCGAGATCGAGCTGGGCCATGAAGGCCTCGTTGATGCGCGTGAGCTGGCGCGTCTGGCCGGTGGCGGTGTCGAGGACGAAGAGTTCGTTCGGGCGCGTGATCTTGTCGTTGAGGAAGACGGCGGTCGCGCCGTTGACGACGAGGCCGGACGAGGTGCCGTCAGCATAGACAGCGGTAAGGCCGGTGCCGTCGGCGTTGAGTTTGAAGATCGGCGAGACGCCCTTGTCCTCGGCGGTGAGCCAGAGCGTGCGGCCGTCGGGCGAGAACTCGGGATCGCTCAGCGCGTAGTCGAGGTGGTCGGTGACGGGCTGGTTGGCGCCGGTGGCGAGGTCGTGGCGCCAGAGCTTGGTGAACTCGCCGTTGTAGTAGGAGGTTTCCTGGCGCGCGTAGAGGAGGCCGCGGCCGTCGGGCGTGAACTTCGGGTTGGTGTCGGCGCCGGCGTTGTCGGCGGTGAGGTTCTTCAGCGTGCCGGAGCCGTCGGTCGGCAGGAGGTAAATGTCGTTGTTGAGGCCGGTGGCGTAGGGGCGCGGCGTGGAGTTGATCGTCACGGCGATGGTCTTGCCGTCGGGCGAAAGATCGTAGTTCACCGCGCCGCTGGTCTGGAACAGCTCCTTGTAGCCGGGCGTGAGGTCCTTGAAGGTCTTGGCGGCGACGTCGACGAGGAGGAGGCGGTGCGCGAGGTTGTCGGTCAGCCACTGGTCGAAGAAGCGGTATTGGCGGTCCTCGGTGACCTTGGCGGTCATCTTGGAATCCTTGCGGCGCTTGATCTCCTTCTTCATCGCCGCGAGGTCGGCGGCTTCCATCTGGCCGGCGAGTTCGGGGATGACGGAGGTCGAGACGACGATGCTCTGGCCGTCGGGCATCCAACGCGGGTTGGCGATGGAGTAGGGGAACTCGAGGATTTCCTCGGCCTCGCCGCCGCCGACGGGGATGACGTAGAGGGCGCCGGCCTCGTCGTCACCGCGGCGCGACGTGAAGGCGATGCGCGTGCCGTCGGGACTCCACACTGGCGAACCGTCGCTCGACGCGGCGGTGGTGAGGCGGCGCGGTTCGCCGCCGGCCACGTCGACGAGCCAGAGGTTCTGCGTGCTCTTGTTTTTCTCGATCGACCATTCCTGGAGCGTGAAAACGACGGTCCGGCCGTCGGGCGAGAGCGCGGGACTGCCGAGGCGCTTGATGGCCCAGAGGTCCTGCGGGGTGATGGGGCGCTTGTCGGCGGCGAAGCCGGCCACCGACAGCACGAGCGTGAGGAGGAACGCGATAACGCGACGGGGTTTCATGGAGCCGCCAGCGAAGCGAACCGGGCCCCGGAGTCAAAGCCGGGGGCGGCGCAAAACGACGAAACCCGTCGATTAGGCGGCGGGCGGGGGTTGCGCTGCGGTGTTCGCCATCTCGCGGTGCCGCCGGCGGCGCTCCCACCACACGCTCGGGCCGATGAAGAGCAGCGCGAGCGCGATGTTGAACAACGTGTGCGCCAGCGCCACGGCCATGCCGGGCGAGGCGGTCTGCGCCACGGCCCATCCGGCGAACCACGGGAGCACCGGCAACACCAAGGCCACGCCGCCGAGGTTGAACAACGTGTTCCACCACGCCGCCCGCCGCGCCGCGACCGACAGCGTCACACTCGCCAGCAACGCTGTCGTCGTCGTGCCGAGATTGGCGCCGATGACAACGGGGATCGCCGCCGTCGGATCGAGCACGCCCTCCGCCACCATCACGACTGCGAGGCCCGACGTGGCGCTGCTGGACTGGATCACCGCCGTGGCCACCGCGCCGACCAGCAGGCCGAGCCAGGGATTCTCCGTCAGCAGCAACGCATGCCGCAGCAGCTCGCTCTGCTTCAACGGCGTCATCGCACCCGCGATCAGATCCAGGCCGAAGAAAATCAAGCCGAAGTAAAACACCGGCTTGCCGATGATATGCCAGCGCACCGGAAGCAGGCCGAGCACGCCGCCGAGCACGATGAAGAACGCGCCGATGCCCGTGAGCTTGAACGAAACGAGCCACGCCGTCGCCGTCGTGCCGACATTCGCGCCCAGCATCACCGGCAGGCTGTGCCCGAGCGTGATCGCGCCGGCATCGACCAGCGCCACCGTGAGCGACGTGGTCGCACTGCTCGATTGCACGAGCAACGTCGCCCCCGCACCGAGCCCGAAGCCCGTCCACCAACGCCGTGTCGCCCGGCCGAGCCAGGCTTGCAAGCGCGGGCCGCCGGTCGCCTGCACCTCGCGGCTGAAACCGGTCAGCCCATAGAGGAACAGCGTGATCGCCGCGCAAATCGCCAGGATGACCTGCAGCCCGCTCATGCGCCGCGCAGCCTAGCGATACTCGATCCACTCGGTCGAGGAATACTGGTCGATCAACCCCTCGACCTCGCCGTCGGCGAACTCCGGCCACGGTGTCTCCACCGGCTCGGCCGCGAGCGCGCGGGCGAGCGCGGCGGTGAATTTTTCCGCGAACGCGTCCCAGTCGAGCGCGCCAAGGCTGCCTTTTTCGATCGAGCCCTGGAAGAGGAGGCCGTGCTTGTTGCGCTTCTGCGCGGCGCCGGCGACCTTTACGCCGGTGGTGGTGTTGACGACATCGAACAGCTCCGCGCGCTGGAAACACACGCCCGGCCCCGGCGCGCACTCGGCCCCATCCGCCGGCGGCTCGCACACGGCCTTCAATTCCACCGGCTGGCCGAGCGCGACGAGCGCCTCGGTCAACGCCGCGTGCACCACGCGATACGATTCCGTCGCGCGCACCTCCTCGAGCGGATGGCCGCGCGGGATGACGAGCGCGTAGGTCCAATCGTTGCGATGGTCGACGATGCCGCCGCCCGTCGGCCGGCGGCAGAGATCGGCGGGCAGGTCGGCCGCGAGCTTTTCCCGAATGAAGGCGATCTTCTGCGAAAACCCGAACGTGAACGCCGCGCCGCGCCACTCGTAGTGCCGGAAGCGCGCCGCCGCCGGTTCGGGGTAACGCTGCAAGAGCAGGAAATCCGCCGCCATGTTCTCGGCGGCCCCGGCGGTGCGGACGGGCAGGACGTGCAGGTTCATCGCGATCGAGCGAATCGGTCGCCGCGCGCGGCGCAAGACGCGAGGCGGGTGGCGCGCAGATGTGTCGTAGCC
>CAYYVB010000124.1:6404-8442 GCA_964475035.1 uncultured Opitutaceae bacterium
GGCATCACGTTCTCGGCGCGCCCAGCGGGCGCGCCACCTACAGTTGCAGCGTCGCGGCCCACTTGGGGCGGACGAGACCGCGCGTGGCTTCGGCCAGGGTCTCGCGCCGGACGCCGAGTTCGCGGTCGAGCGGCGCGACGTCCAGCGTCAGATCGCGCGGACGCTTCGCGGCGGCTTCGGGCGTGTCCGCTCGCGTGATCGGTTCGATCCATTTTTCCGGCACCCCAAAGTGCGCGCAGAGGCTCACGCCCATCTGCCAGCGCGAGACCGGTTCGGCGCCAGCCCAATGGAAAACGCCGTGCAAATCGAGCCGCCGTGCGAGCGCGAGGAGCACGGCGGCAAAATGGTCGGCGGAGCAGACCTGCCGGATCTCATCGGTGTAGAGTTTCGCGGGGCGGCCGGCGGCCCATTGTTCGAACAGTTTTTCGTGCACGCTGCGGCGTCCACCCGGGCTGTTGCCGTAGAGCAACGGCGCGCGCACGACGGCAGCGCGGCGGGCGGCGGCGAGGACGCGCTGTTCGGAGAGGAGTTTCTGTTCGCCGTAGAGGTGAAGCGGACGCGGCGGCGCGGTGCGGGCGTAGGGAGGGTGGGCGCCGTCGAAGACCTGTTCGGTCGAGATGTGCACGAATCGGGCGCCGACCTGGTGCGCGGCGGCGGCGAGCGCGGCGGGAAAATCCACGTTGAGCCGCTGCGCGCGTTCGGGCGCAGCGGCGCAGGCGGCGGGCTCGGAGACGGCGGCGGCGTTGAGAATGACGTCGGGGCGGAAGCCGCGCACAAGGTCGGCCGCGGCGGCGGGGTCGGTGAGGTCGCGCGCGAGCAGGCCGGCGGTGCCGGGGACGTTTTCGTTCCACCGGCCGGTGATGCCGAAGACCTCGTGGCCGGCGCCGCCCGCGGCGCGGGCGACCGCGGAGCCCACGAGACCGGAGGCGCCTGTCAGCAGCAGTTTCACCGGGCGTCGAGGAGGCTGCGCACGGCGCGCAGGAGCGTGGAAAGCGCGAAAGGTTTCGGCAGGTGGCTGAAGGCGCGCGGAGCCAGATCCGCGAAGGCGGCGGCGGGCGGCTCGACGGAAGCGGAGAGCACCTTGAGCTGCGGGTTGGCGCGGACGAGGGCGCGTGAGAGCTTGGCGGCGTCGGCCTTCGCGCAATCGACGATGAGCAAGTGCGGCGCGTCCGCGGCGGCGAGGCGGCGCGGCACGGCGGGGACGGCGGCGTGTTCCTGCACGCGGTAGCCGTCGACGGCGAGGATGCCGCTGATCATCTTGCGCACGACATCGTCGGGCTCGACGACCCAGACAAGTTCAGAACCGCCGGCGCGCGGCGTGAACGGAGTCGTCGTGCTGAACACCTGTTCCTGCTCGGCGGTTTCGGGGAGAAGGATCTCGAAGGTCGTGCCGGCGCCGGGACGGCTGCGGACGGCGATGGTGCCGCCGGCTTCGGCGATGATGCTGCGCACCATCGGGAGACCGAGCCCGGTGCCGTGGGCCTTGGTGGTGTAGAACGGCTCGAAGACGCGCGCGAGCGTGGCGTCGTCCATGCCCGTGCCGGTGTCGGTGATTTCCAAGCCGACGCGCGGGGCGGCGGACGCGCCGGCGGCGGGGGAGGCGGGCGCGTGGCGGTTGAAGGTGCGGATCGTGAGCTTGCCGCCGCCGGGCATGGCGTCGCGGGCGTTGAAGCAGAGGTTGAGCAGGACCTGCTGGAACTGCGTCGGGTCGATGCGTGTGTTGCCGAGGTCGGAGGCGAGGCGGAGCTCGAGCTTGACGGCCTCGCCGACGACGCGGCGGAGGATGTTGCCGATCTCGCGGATGAGGGTGTTGGGGTTGACGGCGCGGGCTTCGGTCTCCTGGCGGCGGCTGAATTCGAGGATCTGGCGTGCGATGCCGGCGGCCTTGTGGCCGGCGCGCTGGATTTCCTGGAGGTCGCGCTGCGTGTCGGCGGGGGCGGCGGCGAGCTTGCGGCCGAGGATCTCGCAGTAGCCGTTGATGATGGAGAGGAGGTTGTTGAAATCGTGCGCGACGCCGCCGGCGAGCTGGCCGACGGTG
>CAYYVB010000125.1:0-8417 GCA_964475035.1 uncultured Opitutaceae bacterium
GGTCAGGCTCGGGTCTTTGGGCCCATATCTAAAGATATGGGCCCAAAGACACCCACGCCGTGACCGGCCTGCTACGTTTCGGACCACGGGCCATGGCCCAAGGTTCAGGCCGGCGCGGGCTGGCCTCTGAGGGAAAGGAATCTATTGGCGAGTCCGGCCCAGAGAGGTTGCCCGACTCGCGTCGTGTTTCAGGGCGCAGGCCGAAAAAACCACCTTTCGCTTCGTGCCGCGTTCGTCCTAGTGACATGAATTGCGCAAGCTGGGTTGACAAGTCGCCTAGGGCTATGAAGCCCGCACCGGCCCCTACTTTCCAAACCGCGACTGGTCTCGCCCGCCGCGCTGGCGTTCACCGCGCCGTAGTCCTCCGCCTACTCGCGCAGCATCTCCTGACAGCGGACGCGTTCGTTGACGGTTTAGGCGGCGCCGCGGTGTCGCCCCTGTTCCTTCCGGATCGTGCGATCGATGTGCTGCGCCTTCAGCGCGTTTCACACCGTGAGGTGTGTGCGGGCGCTGCGTCCAAAATTACTTTTCCTGCTTCTGAGCGTAGCTCGCAGGCGGTCCCGGAATCTGAGCCTCGCTCTTCCGGTGCCATGTCCGACGAAACCCCCAACAACTAAATCACCATCCCCATGCCCAAATCTGTTCCAGCCGAAATCCTGCAACTGTTCAATCGCGGCCGGCCTGTGTCGCTTCAGGGCGCCAAGGAACTCGCTAAGCAATTGGCGACTGCCGCAACTCGCCACGCCGATCAGCTACATCACGCGCCGCGCATGCTCAACATTGCTGAACTTTGCGCACGGCAAAGCAACTTGCAGGGTCTTAACCTGCAAATCGCGCAAGCATTCGAGCAGGCCGGTGTCACGCTAAGCGAATTTGATAGAGTATGGGGTCCGAGGCCGGACTACTCAAAGCTGTCTACGCCTGGCGAAATTACATCAGCCTTCAATCGGTCCGCGTTGACGATTGCCCGCGCAACGAAGCCTGCCGCCGCGCCTCCGGTCTCACCGAAGCCTGCGACCGCTGCCGTGGCCTCACCGCAGCTCCCAGCAAACGCTCCCGCGACAAAGCTCGCTGTTTATCGATCGCTCAAGGGTCAGGCACGGGCTGACTACTTGGCGCGCCATCAAGGTGACATCTTCCGTGCGCAGGCCGACGAATCAGCGATGAAGCAAATCATCGCGCGAAACGGCACCGAGCCGGGCCCAAGTTCGCCCATCGGTCGCTTCCTCCATCTCCGCAGCCTTTCTGTAGGCAGCGCCCGCGCCGACTACTTCGCGAAGCACCATCGCGAGATCGAGCAAGGTGCCAAAGATTTCGCCAACGCCAAGTCCATCGCTGAGCGCAATGGCATCAACCTCCAGTTCTGAAAACCAAGACTACAACATCATGAATACCACCGTCTCCAAAACCATCGCCGCTGCGCGTGCCGCTGCGGATGATTCGTCTAGCAGCGAAACCACGTCGAAAAATCAGCCGCCGCCGCGAAACCCTAGACTTCGCCGCGGCCCCGCCGGAGGGAACAATTACCACGACCAACTCGAGCGACTGCCGGGCATTGAGCGCTTGGCCGCCATTGAGGATCCAGAAGTGCGCTCCGTTGCCCAGAAGGCGCTCGAAAAATACGAGCGCGCGATGACCCTGCTTGAAGATGCCGCTGATATTCGGCGCGCAGAAAAGGCGCTAATCGAGCTGCACGAACTCGGATTGGTCATTCCTGCTGGGCTCGAGTCGAAGGCTTGGTTCCAGCCTGCAGATCCCGATTTCAAGCGACATCGGGAGATCGGCGAGGCCCACGTGCGCCAACAATTCCTTTCAATCCTCATCGCCGAGTGTTGGCCTCAAGTTGCTGCCGCGCGAATGAAACAGGTCGAGAGGCTGCGCATTAGGGCCGCTGCCGCACGTGAGTCTGACGAAGCATTTCGCCGTGAATGGCCATCCGCCGCCTCCAACGAGGTGCTCTTTTGCCAGATCGAGCACGCTATCGATTGGCTCGAATGGGAAGCGACCCAAGAGCCCCGCCTCGATTGGCACTTCTCAATGCGGACGATGGTTAACTCCTGGTTCATCTCACCAATCTAACTTCCCGCAGCCGCGCTACCTAAGCCTCTCTCAGATTTCGGCGGAGTTGTTCATGAGAGCCAGGTGCGCGGCTGCGGGTCTTTTCAATCATGCGTAACGACTATGCAGGCTACAGGCTCAGCCTGATTGCGGAGGCCGCCGCAATCATCCTGCGCCTTCCGCTCGTGCTTATGCTGGCCATCATCACTTCACCTCTAATTTGGCTGCGTGCGGAGACCATCATTCTTACCGCGCGGATTCTGATCGCCATCGGCGAGTGGATGGACGCCATTACCAAGGCAACCGCACGCTGCGCGTTGCGGCTGCTTGAACGTGTCGGAAAGGAGCGCGCAAAATGAGCTTCGGTGCAGAAATCCGCGCCCGCCTCGGCCTCGAGACCTCTGGGTTCACGAGCGGTTTGCGGGTTGTCGAAAAAGACACACAAACCATCGCGAGCAAGATAGGCCGTATTTTCGAGGGCCAGTTTGGTGCAGGTGCAATCTTCCGCGGTTTGCTCCAGGGCCTTGGGATAGGATCGGCTCTCTCAGCAATCGAGAAGCTGAGCTCGGTTTTAAGCGAGGCCTCGCAGCACTCATCCAGGCTCGCCACGATAATGGACTCAATCGGGGCAAGCGCCCGCCGCGCCTCCGAGGAGATCAATTCTATCGGCGCATCGAACGAGCAGGTTATTACCAAGCTCGAAGCGCGCTTGGATGGATTAATCAAAAAGCGCGCAGAGATGAATGCGGCTCCGCGCGAGAATAAGTTTATCGCTGGGCTTGTTGAGCGCGGGTCTGCAGCCGATATGATCGGCGGTTTCTCGCGCAAAGCGGACGAGGCGCGAGCGGAGCGGATAGCCCGGGTCAACAAGGAGGTCGCCACCGTGCTGGTTCAGCTGGCGCGCGCGCGCGAAGCCACAGAGGAAAAGCTCGCTACGGACATTGCCAAGTCAGACCAAGAGCGCGAAGCCGCGGCGACTCGGTTGCGAGACTTTGAGCGCAGTCTTGCGCTAGAGCGGATGTCTGCAGAAGAGCGGCTTTTGGAAATGCAGAGAGAACAGCGTGCTGTCGCCGAGGAAATTCTGGCTTTACGTAGAGCAGAGGGCGACGGAATCACACTCACCGCTTTCGGTTTGTCTCGCATACTTGATCTTCGCCGGCGGCAGGCAGATATCGAAAAGCAAATCAAGAACGACAGCGCAGCCATCGCTGCCAACAAACGTCTCGAGACCACGGTTGCGGATTTTTTCAGGCCACTCGATCAGAAGTCTGCGGCTGGGCATGCCATTTCTCCAACCGACCTTCTCAAAGAGAAGTGGGCGGCGCACGATAGAGCGACAAAAGCCCGTGACGATGCGATCACTCGTGGCGCCTCCGCGCGCAACGAACGAATGGGAAATATGTCGCAATACGATGTTAGGGCGGCGTTCGTCCGGCCCGGATCGATGAGTGCGCTACTTGCGGAGCCGCACGCGCGCGATCTGACCGCCATGTTGAATAAGCCCGGTTCTTCCAACGGTGATGCGCCAGGTAAGGCTCCGCCGCCGCCACTGGACAACAGTTCGCTTTAAAGCATTTCACTAAGTCTCGAAAACATCGCAAAACAGCTAACTAGCACGGCGGTTCGGTAACATAGTCGGTGTCTTCTGCGCGCTCCGTTACTCTCTGGCTGCGGAGGTTCAAAGCAGCGCACCTCCTAAGTTTAGACTGCCCAGCGTCCCCCGCGCTCGCCCCCGCGGCTGAGATTCCATGTGCGGCAGGCGATTGTAGCTGCCTAGTTTCGACTCGCTAAGGGTCCAAAATAATTCGATG
Source organism: uncultured Opitutaceae bacterium (assembly GCA_964475035.1). Lineage (GTDB taxonomy): Bacteria > Verrucomicrobiota > Verrucomicrobiia > Opitutales > Opitutaceae > Didemnitutus. Next base: position 3,870 of record CAYYVB010000125.1, read on the forward strand.
GTATTGGCCGTCGCTGTGTCAGCGACACGCCGTGAGAAGCGTTCACAAAAACGAGACAAACACTTGGCCGCCGGATCGAAGCGGATGGGCACTCGTTTGCCCTTTCTCACACCGCAGTAGGTCCGGCGGCTTATTGTTTGGAGGATGGTTTGATGAAGTCCTGTTCGGATCTATTAACCCGGAAATCCTACCCCGCTTTACGCGGCCCCGTGATTGCCTTGCATGAGCACTACCATCCGGCCGGCGTGCCGTTTGCAGAAGCCGGGCCGGCAGCTGTAATCCAGCGTCAGCCTCAATCTATCGAAGCAGTGATTAGGGAGGCGCTATTGTGCGCCAGTTTGGATCCATGCTGGGCGTGTTGGAATGGGCGCTCTGCGCTAGATGGCTACCCATTGCCCACTTTAATTTATCCGGAGGATGTCCTCCCTGCGTCAGCCTTTGACCGATGCTTTAACTTCACCCTCCGAGTGGCCATCGCGGATCCAGATTGGAGGCGCTATGCTCGCGATGCGATGCGGGCTGTTTCGTGCGATAGTCCATCGCGAATTGGCCATTCAATAAACGTGGCGATGCGTGATCGGGCCACAGTCATCTTTGTGGCGAATGTCACCAGCTACTTTCCGAGTGAAGCGTTAGAGGTAATTGCCGGGCGACTGTTGACTGTGACATACGGCCCCGGCGCAATCTACGTCGCGCCACGAAAGGCGGTGTGCCATGAGTAAGATGCTTGATCCTACTGTGGTGCGCCAAATTAAGCTGATAGACGAACGCATCGCTAACAAGACTGCTGATCGCATCGCAGAGCGCATTCCGGTGCTCAACCGAAGGCGCGCGCCGCATCAGCAGATCGACGGAAACGGGGGTGACTTGTGAATGGCCGCTTGCATCCTGCTGATCTTGCGGCTCTGGAGACCGCTGTTTGCACATCTGTTAAGCTCGCGGTTGACCAGGCTCTCGCGCGTGCAGGAATCGTGGCGCCCATCAACAATGCCGCTGGGTTCATTCCGCAGCGACTCACAACAGAGCAATTCGCAAGATGCGTTCAGAGGTGTCCGCGCGTGGTATGCCGATGGATACGCACCAACAGGCGTGGCCTGCGCGCGTTTGCCGAGGGCCGGCCTTACCTCATTGATCCGGCCGCGCTCGAAAAATTCAAGGTCTCTCCAGCGGTTGCACTGGCGCGGCTCAATGGCCGTTAGCATGTTTGTAGGAAGTATGTAGAAAAAACGGCTTTCTCTCGGGAAATGTCGCCCCGTGAGGGCATCCCTACCCTTGCAGAACCCTTGCACAAATGAGCGTTAATCGACGCATTTCTTCGTCGCCTGTTGCATTTCTTTGCACGCTGACACGAATGCGCGCCGATTGCGCAACTGCCTTTGTTCACGTTCTTAAACCTTAAATTCAGCAACTTATGAGCACGCCTAGCGAAGCGCTGTGGAGAGCGTTCGAATCCCTCTCTCTCCGCCACTTCACTCTGTCGGAAACCGATTCCCGGCACTTGTCGCATGCAGGCCAGACGTTCTCCGACCCTTCTGTTCGATTTTGCCAATGTCACGGTCTACCGGGGCGAACGCAAGGCGCTCGACCGCATCACCTTGACCCTCCGACCCGGCGAGCACCTGGCTATATTTGGACCAAATGGCTGCGGCAAATCGACGCTGATCAAGACACTGCTCCGTGAGCTCTATCCGCTCACCGACCGACGAGGCTTCAGATTCCGTCTCTGCGGTCAGGAATTCGCCGACATCACCGACTTTCGCAGAAAACTCGGCGTGGTCGCCCTCGACCAGCTGCACAAGCTCTCGCATGAAGTCACCACGCGATCCGTCACCGGCCGAGACCTCGTGCTTTCTGGATTCTACGACAGCATCGGACTTTGGCCGCATATGCGCCCGACACTTGCGCAACACAAGAAGGCCGCTGCAGCGGAACGCTTCCTCGGTCTCGGACATCTGTCTGCGCGCCCCGTCGCGCAGATGTCCAGCGGCGAGCAGCGACGCTGCCTGATCGCCCGGGCACTGGTGCATGATCCGGAGGTGCTGCTGCTGGATGAGCCCACAACCAGCCTCGATCCGGCCGCCTTGCTGGCGTTTCGCCAGACGCTTCGCCGGCTCTGCCGCCGCCGGAAAAGCCTCGTGCTCGTGACACATCACGTGGCCGATCTCGTCCCCGAGATCGAGCGCGTCGTTCTTCTGCAGAACGGCCGCATCATGGCCGACGGTGCCGCGCGCGACCTGCTGAAGTCGGAGACGCTCTCCGAGCTGTTCGGCGCGAAATTACGCCTCGTGCGCACGCGCGGCCACCTCGATCTCGTGCCACGCTGAAGCAGTCGCCAGCCGGCAGCACTCAGGCATCACGGTGGACCGTGGCAGGCGAAAAGGCGGGCATACAGACAGCAAGGTATTCGGCGCCGTCGGGGTGAGGCGTCGCATACTGAACCCACTCGCCGGGAGCGGTGTGCACGGCTTGGCCGGCGCGCACGGTGATGGTGCCGGTCTTCGTGGCGACTTGGAGTTCGCCGCGGAGCACGACGGTGTATTCGTCGAACTCGGGCGTCTGGCCCGGCTCGACCCAGCCGCCGGGGCTGCGCATGCGCGCGATGCTGATTGTGTCGGTCTGCGAGTTCACACGGCCGAATAATTCCTCGATGAGCTTGGGCTTGTTGCCGGCAGCGGCGATGACGGTGGGTTGGGTGATGAGGGTGGGCATGACGGGAATCATTTCAGGAAGGCCGAGCTCTTGCGAGGCCGCGGACGTGATCTCGGCGTCGCTGCCGGGCGTCCTCGCGGAGCTCGGCCCTCCAGGGATGCGGTGGAAAAGAAAAACGCCGCGGATTGCTCCGCGGCGTGGAAAAGGAAATCGCTCAGTAGCGATAGTGTTCGGGCTTGTAGGGGCCTTCGACCGGGACGCCGAGATACTTGGCTTGATCGGGCGTGAGCTTCGTGAGCTTGGCGCCGATTTTTTCCAAGTGCAGGCGGGCGACTTCCTCGTCGAGGTGCTTCGGAAGGCGGTAGACGCCGACCTTGTAGCTGTCCTTGTTCTTCCAGAGGTCGAGCTGGGCGAGCGTCTGGTTGGTGAAGGAGTTCGACATGACGAACGACGGGTGGCCGGTGGCGCAACCGAGGTTCACAAGGCGACCCTCGGCGAGCATGTAGATGCTGTTCCCGTTGGGGAACGTATACATGTCGTATTGCGGTTTCACCGTGACGCGCTTGGCGTCGGACTTGTTGAGCGCCTCGACCTGAATCTCGTTATCGAAGTGGCCGATGTTGCACACGATCGCCTGGTCCTTCATGCGGCGCATGTGGTCCAGGGTGATGATGTCGACGTTGCCGGTCGTGGTGACGTAGATGTCGGCGGTGCCGAGGGTGGACTCGATGGTGTTGACCTCGAAGCCCTCCATCGCGGCCTGCAGGGCGTTGATGGGGTCGATCTCGGTGACGATGACGCGCGCGCCGAAGCCGCGGAGCGAGTGGGCGGAACCCTTGCCAACGTCGCCGTAGCCGCAGACGCAGGCGACCTTGCCGGCGATCATGACGTCGGTGGCGCGCTTGAGGCCGTCGGCGAGCGACTCGCGGCAGCCGTAGAGGTTGTCGAACTTCGACTTCGTGACCGAGTCGTTGACGTTGATGGCCGGGACGAGCAGCTGGCCCTTCTCGAGCATCTGGTAGAGGCGGTGGACGCCGGTGGTGGTCTCCTCGGAGACGCCGCGCCAATCCTTCACGACGTTGGTCCAGCACTTCGGGTTTTGCGCGTGCACGCGCTTGAGGAGGTTCTTGATCACCTGCTCCTCGTGCGAGGAGGAAGGCGAATCGACCCACTTGTCGCCCTGCTCAAGTTGATAGCCCTTGTGGATGAGAAGGGTGACGTCGCCGCCGTCGTCGACGACGAGCTGCGGGCCCTGGCCCTGCGGGTTGAGGACGGCCTTGAGGGTGCAATCCCAGTATTCCTCGAGCGTCTCGCCCTTCCAGGCGAAGACCGGAACGCCAGCCTGCGCGATGGCGGCGGCGGCGTGGTCCTGCGTGGAGAAGATGTTGCACGAGGCCCAGCGCACGGTGGCGCCGAGTTCGACCAGCGTCTCGATGAGGACGGCGGTCTGGATCGTCATGTGCAACGAGCCGGTGATGCGGACACCGGCGAGCGGCTTGGACGGGCCGAATTTTTTGCGGACGGACATCAGGCCGGGCATCTCGTGCTCGGCGATGTGGATCTCCTTGCGACCCCACTCGGCGAGGAAGAGGTCCTTGACGTGGAAGTCGGTGAAAGTGGCGGTGGTGGACATGGAAACGGATTGAAGCGGCGGTTTACTTGATGGCGGCGCGAAGTTCGGCGGCCTTGGTGGTGGACTCCCACGGGAGGCCCTTCTTGCCGAAGTGACCGTAATTGGTCGTCTTGCGGTAGATCGGCTGGAGGAGGTCGAGTTGGGCGACGATGTCGGCTGGTTTGAAGGAGAAGACCTTCTGCACGGCGTCGGTGATCTGCTCGTCGGAGACGCCGAGCTTGGCGGTGCCGAAGGTCTCGACGCGGACGGAGACGGGCTTCGGGTGG
>CAYYVB010000126.1:0-8402 GCA_964475035.1 uncultured Opitutaceae bacterium
CCTTTGAAGGCATCCGTCCTGACCACGCGTCGCGCTATCTGCTGGCGACGCACATCGTGAAGCACCACTTCAAATCAGCCGTCGCGCCGTTGCACGGGTTGGATCTCTTTTGCGGCAACGGTTACGGCAGCTGGCTTGCCGCCGGTGAACTCAATGCACACATGCTGGGCGTCGATGGTTCCGCGGAGGCCATTGCCGCCGCCAACCGGCATTTCTCGACCGCGCGCACGATCTTCACCGCCAAATGTTTTCCGTTCGATCTGCCGGCGGACGCCTATGATTTCATTCTCTGCTTCGAGTCCATCGAGCATGTCGCCGATCCGGATGCCCTTTTCGTGGCGCTCGGACGCGCGCTGAAACCCGGCGGCGTGCTGTTCGTTTCCACGCCGAACGAGGCCACCATGCCGCTCGCGCTCAACGCCCAGTGGTTTCGCCATCACGTGCGCCACTTCCGTGAGGAAGAGCTGACGCAGTTGGCCCAGCGCTCGGGCGACGTGCGCTTTGTCGGCCAGTTCGGGCAGAAGGTGTATCGCCTCGATCGCGGCAAGGTCATCGCGGTCGACGAATCGCAGAACATGCTCCCGCAGGAGGATTGCCGCGATGCGCATTTCTTCATCCAGCTCTTCATGAAGCCGGACCGGCCGAGCGCTCCGCCGCAGGAAAAATCGGAGCATGGCTGCGACTCGTTTACACCCGGAATCATCAGGCCCGACTTGCTCAATGTGCCCGAGCTGCGGCTCGACGTGGGCTGCGGCGAAGCCGGTCCGCAACCCGGCCACGTCGGCGTGGACATCCGGGCCCTGCCCGGCATCGGCATCCTGTCGAGCACCTGGGGCATCGATGCGCATTTGCCGCCGGGTTCGGTGTCGGCATTCTACAGCCGGCACACCCTGGAGCACGTCACGTATCCGCAGGCCAAACGCACCTTCGCCTCCTGGTTTCGCCTGCTCAAACCAGGCGGACGGGTGCACATCCTGGTGCCCGATCTGGCCTTTCACATCGCGCAGTTTCTCGACGTGAACAAGCACGGGCCTTCGCCTGCGAATCCCAAGTGGACGCAACGTCAGCACGCGCTGGCGGGATTCTACGGCTGGCAGCGCGAGGCTGATCACAAACTGTGGGATGTGCACAAGTGCGGTTACACCGATGAAATCATGGGCGAGATGCTCGCGGACGCGGGTTTCGTGCGCTACCAGCGCCTGCCCAACCAGCCTTGGCATCTCGACATCGAGGCGTTCAAGCCGGAATGAGCCGGCGATCGAGGATGGGTCGCCTCGGGCTCTGCAATTTCAACCAGCGGGCCGCCGGGCTGGAGTCACTGGCGGCTCGGGCGGAACGGTTGGCGGTCAGCCCGGCGGCCGCAGGCGTCTAAGGATATTCCTGAGACGTCTCAGGGTGGGGCGAAACGGGACGAAGGAGGTTGAGTCCGTATTTTTCAGACCAACCCCTGCACCCCATGAAACTCAGCCACAAGATCGTCGTCGCGGCCATCTCGTCGGTGGCGGCTGTCACCGTCGCCGGTTTGCTCATCCAGAAAAGAACTATCGAAAGTCAAGGCACCCACATGCTTCAGGAGGCGATGCACGCCAGCCTGATGGAGGCCGAGAACGTGCGCGAAAACATGTCGCGGCTCGTCGCGGACGGAGCCTTCGATCGCGCGAAACTCCTCGAGGACTATCGCCGCAGCGGCGATCTCCGCAGTTCCACCATCTACCGCACCATTCCGGTCGTCGCCGCGTGGGAAGCCGCCGCCGCCGCGGCCGAGGCGGAGGGATTCAAGTTTCGCGTCACCAAGCGCCAGGCCCGCAATCCCAAGAACCTCCCGACTCCGGAGGAGGAGAAGATCCTCGACGCCTTTGAGCGCCAGGGTCTCCCCGAATACTTCAGTGCCGACCGCGACTCCGACCGCATCGTGCTCGCCCGCCCCGTGAAGCTGACGGCTGACTGCCTCTCTTGCCACGGCGACCCGAAGAACAGCCCGACTGGCGACGGCAAGGACATCCTCGGCTTCGCGATGGAAAACTGGAAGGAGGGCGAGGTCCACGGCGCCTTCATCCTCGAGACAGATTTCAGCCGCATCGATGCCGTGACCAAGAAGAGCATGGCGACGAGCCTCTTCACGATGGGGCTGCTCACCCTCGGCATCGTGGGCGGCTTTGTGTTCTTCAACCAACGCATGATCGTCCGCCCGCTCCAGCGCACGGCCGATGCGCTGAGCGACGGCTCGAACCAGATCGTCAGCGCCGCCAGTCAGGTTTCCTCTTCCGCCCAGACGCTCGCCAGCGGGGCCAGCGAACAGGCCGCGAGCCTGGAAGAGACGAGCGCCTCGCTCGAGGAGATGGCGGGCATGACCCGCCGGAATTCCGAGGGTGCGCGCCACGCGAAGCAGATCGCCGAGTCCGCCCGCCAAGCCGCCGACGGGGGCGCCGCCGCCGTGGCTCGCCTCGGCAGTGCGATGGGCGAGTTGAAGGTCTCCAGCGCCGAGGTCGCCAAGATCGTCAAGACGATCGACGAGATCGCCTTCCAGACCAACATCCTCGCCCTCAACGCCGCGGTCGAAGCCGCCCGCGCCGGCGAGGCCGGCGCCGGGTTTGCGGTCGTGGCCGAGGAAGTCCGCGCCCTCGCGCAGCGCAGCGCCCAGGCGGCGCGGGAGACCGCGGACAAGATCGAGCTCGCCCAATCCCGCAGCGAGGACGGAGCGCAGATCAGCGAGGATGTCGCCCGCATCCTCACCGGCATCATTGCCCAGGTCCGCGAGCTCGACGGCTTGGTCGGCGAAATCGCCCAAGCTTCCGGCGAACAGTCGCAAGGCGCCGATCAGGTGAACCAGGCCGTCGCCCAGATGGACAAGGTCACCCAATCCAACGCCGCCGCGGCCGAGGAGTCCGCCAGCGCGGCCGAGGAGATGAACGCCCAGGCCAACGAGCTCAACCGGCTCGTGTTCGACCTGCGCGCCATGATCGAGGGTCGCGTCGCCGAGCAGCCGCGGATCGCCTCCGCGCCGCGGCGTCCGACGCCGCCATCGGCACCGGCCGCCTCGTCTCGCGTGCCGGCGGAAGCGACTTTCTCCTGAACGGAGATTGCCACTTGAGCCCCTGTTCCCCGGAGACATCCTGCCCCGTGTGAGCAACCCTTGCCGTCTCGTCCTGGCCGACGACCACACCATCGTGCGCGAGGGGCTGCGGCTTCTCCTCGAGCGCGAGGGCGGGTTCCAGATCGTGGGCGAGGCGACGAACGGGCGCGACGCGCTGCAACTGGCCGCGCAACACTCGCCCGAAGCGGTCGTGCTCGATTATTCCATGCCGGAGCTCAACGGCATCGATGCCGCCCGCGCGCTGCGGGACGACGGTTTTGTCGGCGGCATCGTGATGCTCTCGTCCCACGAGGCGTGGCAGCGGGTGAATGATGCGCTCGCCGCGGGTGTGGACGGCTACGTGTTGAAAGAGCACGCGTTCGCCCAACTCCGCTCGGCGCTGCAGGCGGCGCTCCGGCGCGAACGCTTCCTCAGTCCCGGCCTCGTGCCCGCGGGCGGCGATGCGCCGCCGACGCTGCTGGCGCTGCTCACCCCGCGCGAGCGGCAGGTGATGCAGCGTCTCGCCGAGGGACGCGCGACGAAGGAAATCGCGCATGAATTCGGCCTGAGCCCGAAGACCGTCGAGTCCCACCGGCTCAACCTGATGGGCAAACTCCAGCTCCGTTCGCTCGCGGAGCTGACGCAGCTCGCCGTGCGCGAAGGGATGGTCTCACTCTGAGGCGGCTCGGCCGGTGAGCGCCTGTTGCACGGCAGCGGAGAGCGTGGTGATCGAGAAGGGTTTTTCGATCAGGCTCACGTGGCCGAGTTCCATCAGTCGGCGCGTGTCGAAGCGCGAGTGATCGCCGCTCATGAGCAGGATGGGCAGATCGGGACGCAGCAGCCGGGCGCTGGTGGCGAAATCGACGCCGCTCAAGTCGGGCATCGCGAGATCGACGAGGAGCAGATCGTAATCCTGCGGGGAGTCCTGGAACGCCTGCCAGCCGGAGACAGCTTGGGCGTGCATGCCGACTTGATAGCCGCGGCTTTCGAGGGCGAGGGCGGAGAATTGCGCCACCATCGGGTCGTCGTCGACGATGAGGAGCCGTTCGCCTTGACCGCGCGCTTCTGGCGCGGATGCGCCGACGCCGGCGGCTCCGGTTTCGCCGTGGTGCAGGGGCAGGTGGATCCGGAAGCACGTGCCTTGGCCGGGCTGGCTCTCGACTTCGATGGAGCCGCCGTGGGCGCTGACGATGCTGTGGACGATGGCGAGGCCGAGACCGGTGCCCTTGCCCGGTTCCTTCGTGGTGAAAAAGGGATCGTAGATGCGCTGCAGGGTCGCGGCGTCCATGCCGCAACCGGAGTCGCGCACGGAGAGCGCCACGTCGCCGTCCTTGCCCGGGCCGACGCCGACGGTGATCTGGCCGGTCTCTTCGCCGATGGCGTGGGTGGCGTTGATGCAGAGGTTCATCAGCACCTGCTGAAGCTGCGCGGGATCGCCCACGACGTCGCAGGGACCGGGCGCGAGCTCGAGCGAGAGCCGGATCGTGGCGGGCAGGCTCGCGGTGATGAGCGGTTCCCACTCGCTGACGAGTTCGACCAGCGAGAGCGGGCGGTGCGGCTGGCCCGGCACTTCGCGGGAGAAAAGGAGGATGCGGCGGATGAGGTCGCGGGCGCTGACGGCGCCCTTGCGGGCCTGGCCGAGCAGCGCGCGGACCTCGGCGGGTTTGGCGGCGGAGTTCTCGGCGAGCTCGATGAAGCCGCTGATGCCGGTGAGGAGGTTGTTGAAATCGTGCGCGATGCCGCCGGCGAGCGTGCCGAGGGTCTTGAGCTTCTGCTCCTGCGTGAGCTGGCGCTCGAGGCGTTGCTGGCGCAGCTCGGCGGCGCGGCGCTCCTCCTCGAGCTGGCGCTGCTCATGGATGTCCTGCGTGGTGCCGGTGACGAGGAGCGGCCGCCCGTCCGGCGCGCGCTCGGTGACGCGGCCGTATTCGCGCACCCAGCGGTAGGCGCCGATGGCGTCGCGCAGGCGGTGCTCGCAGATCCACTGCGCGCTGCGGCCGGCGACGGTTTCGTCGAGGCTGCGCCGCACGGCGTCGCGGTCGTCGGGGTGCGTCTTCTCCATCCAGCTGGAATAGGTCTGCGTGCGCAGCTCGCCGGGGCCGTAGCCGAGGATGCAGAGGGAGTCGCCGCTGCTGACGACGCAGGAATCGGTGCGCAGGTCCCATTCCCACCAGACCATGCGCGAGGAGGTCATCGCGAGCCGGAGCCGGTCGTCGAGGTGGCGGCGCTCGATGTCGGCGAGATGGGCCTCGGTGATGTCGCGGTTGAGGCCGACGGCGCGGAGAGGCTGGCCGGCGGGGTCGCGTTGGAGGATGCCGTTGCCGTCGATGAAACGGAGGGATCCGTCGGGATGCACGATGCGGAAGCGCACGCCGAAGATGGGCGCGGGTTTGGCCAGCACCTCGCGGAAACTGGCGTCGACCCGCGCGCGGTCGTCGGGATGGATGTGGCGCTGCCAGTCCTCGATCGTCTCGCGGAATCCGCCGGGCGGCACCGCGTAGATGATGTGCATCTGCTCGTCCCAGAGGAGGCGGCCGGTGGCGAAATCGAATTCCCACACGCCGTAGGCGTTGCCGTGCAGGGCGAGGCTGAGGCGCTCGGTCTGCGTGCGCAGCGCGTGTTCCTGGAGCTGGCGGTCGCTGACGTCGCGCGCGACGCCGATGAGCCACGCGGGCTGCCCGTCGGCATCGGTCTGGATGAGGCCGTCGCACTCGAGGTAGCGGAGCGGTTGGTCCGGCGGGACGACGCGGATGATGTGCTGGAAGGCGCGTTCTTCGCCGGGGGAGAAGGCCGTGCGGTAGAGGTCGCGGTCTTCGGGATGGATGCGCGCCATCACCTCGTCGGGCGAGGGGGCGGGGCTCCCGGGCGGGAATCCGAAGAGCTGCAGCGTGGTGGCGTCCCATTCGCCGGTGAGGGAACGGAGGTCGCGCCGGAAGATGCCCATGCCGGCGGCGCGGAGGGCGAGGGAGAGTTGTTCGCGGCTCTGGACGAGGGCGGCTTGCGCGAACTTGAGCTCGGAGGTGTCGCGGTGGATGCCCATCATGCGCAGGGCGCGGCCCTCGGCGTCGCGGGCGATGACGCGGCCGCGGGAGAAGATCCAGCGCCACGAGCCGTCCTTGTGGCGCATGCGGAGCTCGACGTCGTGCGCCAGGGTCTCGCCACGGAGGTGCCGCAGGAGCGAGGGCTGATTGGCGGCGAGGTCGTCGGGGTGGACGCGGGACGCGAACTCGTCCATCGAGTCGCCGATCTCGTCGTCGGCGTAGCCGAGCATGGCTTTCCAGCCGTGGGAGTAGAAGACGCGGCCGCGGGTGATGTCCCAGTCCCAGACGCCGTCGCGCGCGCTCTCGAGGGCGAACTTCCAGCGTTCCTCGGCTTCGCGGCGGAGGGTGACGTCGGTCTGCACGGCGACGAAGCCGTGCAGGTTGCCTTCCTCGTCGTAGAAGGGCTGGCAGTCGATCGCGACCCAGAACGCGCGGCCGTCCTTGGCGTAGTTGAGGATCTCGACTTGGAAGCCGGTGCCGGCGGCGAGGCTGGCGTGCATGCGCGCGCGGGTCGCGGGATCGGTGCCGGGGCCCTGGAGGATCTTGCCCGGGAACTGGCCGAGCATGTCGGCGCGCGTGTAGCCGGTGAGCCGCTCGAAGCTGTCGTTGACCCACAACGTGCGCCCCTCGCGGTCGGTGATCACGGTCGCGTTGGCCGTGTGCTGAGCGACCTGGCTCAGTAGGTTGGGGGTGATGCGGTGAGGCATGGATCCGGCGCAGAGCGCCGTGAGCGAGCGGAGAGGTTGGAAGGCGAGGTCATTATCGTCACAGCGACGCGGTGAGCCAATTGGATTTTTGCCCGGGTGGTCTCCCGGCCGAACGGCCCGGTGGGAGGCGGCGGCGGGGCGGGTGAAAATAAAAGACCCCGGAGGTGAACTCCGGGGTCTTCTCGCGGATAGAGGAGGGCCCCTGGCCGCCGGCGTTGTCCCAGTGGACCGCTTTCGCCGCCCCTTGCCCGGCCGCCCTTGCGGGCGGCCGGGGGGTTGGGCGAATCAGAACAACCACTAGAACAAGCCGGTTTAGCCGATGAGGCGCAGAGCGACCTGGGCGCTCTGGTTGGCCTGCGAGAGCATCGCGGTGCCGGACTGGACCAGGATGTTCCACCGCGCGAGCTGCGTGGATTCCTGGGCGACGTCCACATCCGTGATGCGGCTGTTGGCGGCCTCGAGGTTGGCCTTGTTGACCGTCAGCACTTCGGCGGCGAAGCCGAGGCGGCTCTGCTCGGCGCCGTTGTTGGCGCGCATCGTCGCGACGTTTTGGATCGCGGTGGTGATGTCATCGAGCTGGATGTCATCGAGGCTCGTCACAGACGAGGTGTCCGTGATGGCACCGACGCCGTCGGTCGCATCGTCGAGATCCTTGCCGCTGACGGCGACCGTCTGCGTGCCGTCTTCCGAGACCTGAACCGTGAGATCGGTGGAGCCGAAGATGGCCACATCGTTGAACTTCTCACCGGCGAGCGAGGTCAGCTGCGACTGGAGTTGGGTGAACTCCGCGTCGTAGTTGGCGAGGTCGTCCGCGTTCTTGGTCGGGTCGGCATAGAGGGTCTTGAGCTCGCTCATGCGGTCGAGAACCTTGCCGGCGACCTTGAGGACGCCGTCCTGGGTCTGGAGGAACGACACGGAGTTGCCGATGTTGGTGGCGGCCGCGCCGGAACGTTTGGCGGCGGCGGACAACTTCATCGACACGGCGAGACCGCCGGCGTCGTCTGCTGGATTGACGATTTTCGAACCGCTGGAGAGCCGGTTAAGGCTGCGCTGCAGCATGCTGTTCGAGGCGGCCAGGTTGTTGGAGGCAACCGTTGCCGCGTAGTTGGTATTAATCACGACTGACATGGTATCTATCCTTGATCATTGCGACCATCCGTCGTCGCCACGGACCCGGAGGAGAGCGGCGCCGGGTCGCGCCGTTTGAGGCTTGAGCTTCAAAGGGACCGGCGCCGCAGGCGCGCCGGGGAAACATATAGACAACCGCTCTATCGGAGCGCTCGGGCCGGGGGACTAGTCCGGCCCTGCGCGGGTGGGGGCGCTTAGCCTTGGAGGAGGCGGAGCGCGATCTGCGAGCTCTGGTTGGCCTGCGAGAGCATCGCGGTGCCGGACTGGACGAGCACGTTCCAGCGGGCGAGCCGGGTCGATTCCTCGGCCACATCCACGTCGACGATGCGACTGTTGGCGGACTCGAGGTTGGCCTTGTTGACCGTGAGGACCTCCGAGGCGAAGCCGAGGCGGCTCTGCTCGGCGCCGTTGTTGGCGCGCATCGTGGCGACGCGCTGGATGGCGTCGGTGATGTCG
>CAYYVB010000127.1:0-8398 GCA_964475035.1 uncultured Opitutaceae bacterium
CGATCGACAGGTCGAACAGCGAGTTGATGTCGTAGCGCGAAAGCAGGAACGCGAGACCCATGCCGATCAGGCCGGCCGCGACCGTCATCCACTCAGCGAAGCGGACGCTGGCGGCCTTGTCTGACTTGCCCTTGAAGCGTTCGTAGAAATCCACCGACGCCAGCGTAGCGACGCTGTTCATGATGCTGGAGAGCGTGGACATGGAGGCGGCGAAAATGCCGGCGATGATCAGACCGGTGACGCCCACCGGGAGCTCAGCGGCGATGAAGAGCGGAAACGTGGCGTCGGTGGCGAGCAGGGGGTTCATGCGTTCCGGATGCGTCTTGTAGAAGACGTAGAGCGCCGTGCCGATGAGGTAGAAAAGGAACCCGCCTGGCACCATGATCGCGGCGAAGGTCCACACCGAGCGCCCTGCGGCACGCGAGTCTTTGGTCGAGAGCACGCGTTGCATGAGCACCTGGTCCTTCGGGAAGGTCAGCACCACGTCGAAGAGCACCAGGAAGATGAAGCCCCAGACCGTCGCCTTGGTCAGATCGAAGCTCCAGTCGAACAGCTTCATCTTGTCCTCCGCCCGCGCCGCACTGAAGAACTCGCCGAACCCGCCGTCCAACTTGAAGACGATGAAGCCGATGGCGAAGAGCGCCCCGCCGAACATCACGAAGAGCTGCACGACGTCGGTCCAGATGACGGCCTTCATGCCGCCGAGCGTCGTGTAGAGGATGGTGATGCCGCCCATGATGAGGATGCTCCAGACCACGTTGAGGCCGGTGATGGTGGAGATCGCCAAGGAGGGCAGAAAAAGCACCACGCTCATGCGCCCGCCGAGCTGCATGGCGATGCAGAGAGCGCTGGTGAGGGATCGGATCGCCGGATGAAACCGGATCTCGAGGTAGTGGAACACCGACATGAGATCCAGCCGGCGCAGCAGGGGCACGATGAAGACAGCCACGAAGGTCAGGCCCATCACGGCGACAAGGTTGTTGGTGAGATACTGCCAGTTGGTCGCGAACGATTTGGCCGGGATGGCGATGTAGCTGATCGAGCTCGTGTTGGTCGCATACAGGCTGATGCCGGCGGCCCAGAAGGGAATCGTGCGTGCGCCGACGAAGAAGTCGGCGGTGGAATCGCGTTTCTCTCGCAGGTAGAAATAGAGTCCGATCCCGGACATGCCCGTCAGGTAGACGACGATGACAATCCAATCGAGGCCGTGGAGGAGCAGCTGACGGGCGACCAGCTCGGTCGATTGCACCCGGAGTTCCGTGGCTCCGTCCGCGGCGAGCCATAGCAGGCCGTCGCGCCAGGCTGCGCCACCGCCGCGCCACTCGCCCGGCAGTTCTTGGAGCACGGCGACGGCGGCGGAAAGGGTGTGATAGGAAAGCAGACGCGGGGCCGAACGTTCGGCCTCACTAACCAGGTAGAGCAGGTGCGCCTGTCCGGCGGCCCGCGCTCCGCCGGGGCGGATCTGCCCGGCAACCGTGCCCCGCGACAGCCAGCCGTCCACCGCGCTCCAGCGCCAAACCTCGGTCTCCGTCCGGTTCCCCGGCTGCACGGTCAGAAAGAGCGCCTGCTCCTGCATCACCAGCGAGGTGACGCGTCCCGCCGTCGTCGTCGGCGGGGTCGTCTGCCACGCGGGCGAAGACGCAGCGAGCGCGGCATGGCGCACGATCACGCCGCCATCGGCGGCGTTGCCCGCGAGGTAGAGCCGTCCACCCAGGACCGCCAGATTCGGCGATTGCACGTCGAAGGGAACCCCGCCCCAGGCGCGGCTCTCCACGCGGTTGCCCGCGAGCGTGAGGATGAATAATTCCGGCCCCGATCGCTGGCGGACGAGGGCGAGCGTTCGCGCGCCGTCGGCGACCGCAGCCAGCACCTCGCCCTCCGGAAAGGGTTGGGCGGGCGACCAAGCGTCGCCCGCGAGGACGCGCCCTTGGCCGGCGCCGACCAGCACGGGCTGCCCGCCGACAACCAAGACCCGTTCCGTAGCGGCGGCGCTCGTTCCGAGGGCGACCGTGCGCACGGGCACAAGCGGCTCGGTGGCGCGACTGGTGCCGGGCCACAGGAGCGCAACAAACAGGAAGGCGAGCACGAGGCGGGACATGGGGCGGCAGGAGGGTGGGGGCGGCGGGGGAATCCGTCGAGTCCGACCCGCGGAGGCCTTCGCGCGGACCGGCCGAAACAATCCAGCCGCCCAGAGTGGGGGCGGCTGGAAGTCAGGAAACGTTGCCGACGGGGATCAGAACTTGATCGTGTGCGACAGCGAGTAGACGCGACCGCGGCCCGCGAAGTAATTCAGGAACTGGTCAATCTGGGACCACGGCAGGATGTAGAACTTATCCGTGGCGTTCTCGACGCCGAAGGAGAAGTCGCCCCACTTCGTGCTGTAGTTCACGGTGACGTGGAAGAGCGTGAGGCCGCTGGTGCGTTCCTCGCCCGAAGCGCCGATGTTGATCTCGCGCTTGAACAGGTTGTCCATGAACAGGGCGACGCTGAGGTCGTCGTTGGCCTGCCAAGTGGCGGAGAGGTTGAGCTTGTCGGGGCTCAGCGAGGCGATGCCGATCTCGCGGGTGAGCGGGCCGGTCTCGGTCGTGCGCGTCTTGCCGGTGGCCTGCGAATAGATCGCGCCGAAGCGCCAGGCTTTGCTCGGGCGGAACTCGCCGGAGAACTCCCAGCCCTCGAGGTCGACCGGGCGGCGCTGCATGACGAAGTCGCGGGTGACGGGGTCGACGGTGAGCGTGACGCCGAAGTCAGAGTAGGATTCGTAGCGCGAGAGGCTGAGGCTGATCTTCTTGCCCTGCCAGGCGACGCCGAATTCCTTGTTGTCGGCCACGACCGCTTGAAGGTCGAGGATGCCGGCGACGGATTGGCCGGTCGTATTCACGTTGCGGAGGGGGATGCCGACATTGGGCAGCGTGTAGCCCTTGCTGTAGGAACCGAAGACCGACCAGTTCTGCGGGAGGCGGACGATGACGCCGACGTTGGGGATCGTCTCCTCGTAGGTCAGGGTGCCGCCCTCCACGAAGACGCGGTTGCGGAAATAGGTCGTGGTGTAGCTGTCGACTTGCAGCTCGCCGTCTTCGCGGCGCACGCCGGCGCTGACGGTGACTGGGCCGCGGGTGTAGGAGCTCTGGATGAAGGGCGCCTTGCTGGTGTAGTTCATCGGCGGCACCCAGAGGCGATCGGTGAGCGCGAGGCGCTGCTGCGCGACTTCATCGAGGACGTCGAAGCCGATGTTGGTCTCGAGGCCTGCGACACCGAAGAGATCCCGACGGGTCCATGAGCTGCGGAGGCCCTTTTTCTGGGAATTGATTTCCGACTGGTCGATGAGAGTGCCGAGCGGGGCGATCAACGGGTCTTGCCGGTCGGAGCCGCCCTCGGCGAGGAAGCGCATCGCTTGGCTGGCCTTGTAGAGCTGAACGTTCAGTTCGCCGCCCAGCAGGTCGTTATTGTTGTAAGCGATGGCATACTGCTTGAAGTCGTTGAACTCGGCCTTCGCATTCGGCGGCTGGCCGCGGCGGGCGGTGTCGGTGAGGCCGAGGGCGCGATTGCCTTCTTGGAGCACGTAGTTGCCCTTACCCTCGATCTCGAAGCGGCTGGCGGTGAGTGTCACACGCTGAGAGTTGTTCGTCCCAAAATTCATGCCGGCCTTGAGGAAGAGGTTTCTCGCCTCGGAGTCATTGACCGAGCCGCTCTGGCTCATGCCTTGGCGGCGGCCGTTGGCGTCGAAAGACATGCCGCGATTCGCGAAGGCCGTGCCGACCACGAGGTCCTTGTTGTCGGCCTTGTGGAAGTAGTTCAGGCCGACGCGCCAGTTGAAGCTGTCCTCGTAACCCTGGGTCGAGAACTTGGAACGGAGCACGGCCTCGCTGCCCTCTTTGGAGGGGGACTTCGAGATGTAGTTGATGATGCCGCCGACGGCGCCGACGCCTTCGGAGGCGGAGGGGCCGTTGATCACCTCGATGCGTTCGACGATGTCCATGTCGGTGAAGGTGCCGTTGCGGCTGCCTTCGCGGAGGGGCGTCGTCTGGGAAATACCGTCAAACAGGCGGAGGGCCACGCGGCCGCGGAGGGTTTCACCGGTGTTGTTCATCGCCTGGGTGGCGGGAGCATAGCCGGGGACGGTGCGGGCGAGGACTGCCGTAGCGTCATCGGTCAGGAGCTTGGTGGCGGTGATCTCGGCCGAGGTGACGAGCTTCACGGCACCGGGGATCTGGTCGATCGCCTTGGGCGAGCGGTAGCCGGCGGTGATCGTGAAGTCTTCGAGACGCACGACCTTCTCTTTCTCGGCTTCCTCCTCTTCCTCCTCCGGCGTGGCGGGGGTGGCCGATTGAGCTAGGGCGGTGGAGGTGGCCAGCAGGACAAGCAGCGACCACTTGGCCGCCGCTGCGGGGATGCATTTGGGCAGATATGTGTTCATGGGTTTGGGGCTAGGCAAACGTTTGCTCATTGGGACGAAAAAACAAGCGCGAGAGGCGGTCAAAGGGAGGCTCGCCCAGCGGGCCGGAACGGAGGGAGGAACCTGGGAATGGCAGGATACCCGACAGCTGGGCTGATCTGGGACAGCATGGGGTAGGAGCGGCGCAGGAGGTGGGAGAGGCAAACCGAGCGTTTACGGCAATCGTTTGCGCTGACACGATTTTTGTTTTACGCGGGGTGTCAACTTTTTTGTCATCACCCCGTGTCCACCCCTTCTCGCGCGCCGCTGACGCAATCCGAACTGCAAGGCCTCTTGGGCGAGGCTCTCGCGGCGAGCCAGGGTCATCACCTTGCGACTTTCATCCGGGATGAGAGCAGCCCGCCCATTGCCTTATTCTCGCCCGAGCGCGTCTGCTGCAATCGCGAGGGCGACTGGTATGGCGAGCACGCCGGCAAATGGCTGGTGGCTGCTGCGCGGGCCTTGGCGCGAACGGGTGACGACGCGCTCGCCTCCAGCGTGCGGCGCGTGGCCGATTACTTGCTCACGCGGCAGGAGCCCGATGGCTACCTCGGCACCTACGCGCCGGAGCGGCGCTTCATGTGCCGGCGTGGGCCGGCACCTTTCACCTGGGACGGCGCGCCGGCGCTGCGAACCTGGGACGTATGGGTGCACAGTTACCTCATCCTCGGCTTGATCGAGGCCTCGCGGGCTCTGGCCGAGCCGCGCTATGTTGAGGCGGCGCGTCGCATCGGCGACCTGTGTTGGCGGACCTTGGGTGGCAGCGGGATTCCCATTACCTCGCTCGGCAACCACCACGGTCTCTCAGCTACCGTCCTCGTCGACCCGGCGATGGAGCTGTATTTCGCCACCGGGGAGTCGCGTTACCTCGAGTTGGCCCAGCGCGTGTTGGGGGAACTCGAGTCTTCCCCGGTGCTCAACTTCATCGAGCAGATCAACGCGGGCGTCGATCTCGCCAACCTCGGCACTGGCAAAGCCTATCAATTGTGTTGGAACCTCACCGGCTTGGCGAAGCTCCAGCGCGTGACCGGCGACGCACGACTGGGCGTGGCGATACGCACCGCCTGGGCAAATATCCGGGAGCATCACCTCACGCTCGGCGGCGGACCGTGGGGTGGGGTCGCGCATCGCTCGCGCGAAGTCTTCAATCCTGCTCCTGCGTTCAGCCCGATTGGCTATGTCGAAACCTGTTCGACGCTGGCCTGGATCCAATTGAATCGCGAGCTGCTGCTGCAGACGGGCGAGGCTGCTTTCGCCGAAGAGATTGAGAAAGCCGCCTACAACGACTTGCTCGGAGCGCAGGCGCCGGGCGGCGACAACTGGTGCTATTACTCCTTTCCGAACGGACGCCGCATCTTCACGACCTACTGGCGCTGCTGCAAATCGAGCGGCCCGATGGGTCTCGAGGAACTTCCTTTGGCGGCCTTCGGCGTGAGCACGGAGGAGGTGAGTGTCCACCTTTATGGTCCGGGGTCGGTGCGGTGCTCCCATCCGCAGGCGGGCGAGATGACGTGGCGGCAAATCACGCGTTACCCATTCGCCGGTGCAGTTCGTCTTGAGCTCACCTGCGAACACCCGGCACGCTTTGCGCTCCGGCTGCGGATTCCCGCATGGAGCGAGACCTTCTCCCTCCAGCTCAACGGCCAGGCATTCGCCTCCGAGCCGCAGGCGGATGGCTTCGCAATCATCGACCGCGAGTGGCAGAGCGGGGACGTAGTCGAGGTGGATTTTCCACTGCCGGTCCGGATGCACCGCCGCACGCACCTGAATATCCAAGAGTCACGCGCGCCGGACGGCACGCTGGTCGCACAGGAGGTGATGCACCTCGATTACGTCGCTTTCACGCGGGGACCGCTTGTGTATTCGAGCGGTCTTATCGACGGCTACAAGACGGAGGAAACCATCCGTGTGCCCGAAATCGCGCAGGTCCGGGTCGCTCTCGATGCGGCGAGCGGGATTCCACGTCTGGAGGTTCCGGTCGCCGGCCGCGCTCCGATTCACTTGGAGCCGTATTTTCTGGCCGGCGGGCGGCAGGACAAGACCTGGCGACTTACTTGGTTCTCTGTGCCGCCCGTTTGAGGCCGCTCGTTCAGAGGTTCCAGTTCACCGCACGCTTGCGTCCGATGAAGCGCACCACTTCGGCGCGTGAAGGCATCGCCTGGGCCGCCCCGAGCTTGGTGATTGAGAGCGCGGCCACCGCGGTGCCGAGGCGCACGGCCTCGACCATGTCTCCCCGGCAGCGCACCAACCCGGCGGCGAAGCCGCCGCAGAAGGCGTCGCCGGCGCCGGTCGTGTCCCGCACCTTCAAACCCGTGTGAGCGGGAATCCGCTGTCCGCCGTGCGGTTGGGAAAGGAAGGCGCCGCGACTGCCCAGCGTCACGATCACGGTCGGCACGCCGATGCGCCGACAGAGGGCATGCAAGGCGTCGTCGTCCATCGTCTGCAGGGCACTCTCGTCAAAAGTCCGTTCCCCGATCGTGGGCAACGTGCGGACGAGCGCCGCGAACTCGCTCTCGTTCGGGATGAGGATGTCGACATGCCGCAGCAGCGCCGCGTCGAAATCCTCCCGCATCGGAGCCGGGTTGAGCACGGTGACCGCCCCGGCGCGTTGCGCCCGGCGCAGCACGTCGGCGGTTGTGCGCAGATTCGATTCCAGCTGCACGATGAGGACCTGAGCGCTGGCGAGCAGCGCCGCGGGCACGTCGCGGGGCGCGAGGGCGGCGTTGGCGCCGGGCTCGATGACAATTTCGTTCTGTCCTTGGGCGTTGATGAGGATCACCGCGGTGCCGGTGGCGCACTTTGGTTTGCGGACGAGGTGGCAGCCAATACGCAGTGCACGGTAACCGGCCTCCACCTGGTCCGCGAAGGCATCGTCGCCCATCGCGCCCACGAAGGTCGTGCGCACGCCCAGTTTCCCGCACGCGATGGCTTGGTTCGATCCTTTGCCGCCCTGACCGCTGCCGAGCCGTCCGACGACGGTCTGGCCCGGGGCGGGAAAATCACGGCAGCTGAATGTGAGATCCTGCATGATGCTGCCGACAACGACGACTTGAGGAGACGCGACCATGGGGAAGGGGTGGGGCTGAAATAGGAGCAAACGTTTGCTCTAAATTGCGTCAAGCGCGCATTGACGGGAGATGCGTTCCGTCAGCAGGACTTCCGCACGATCAGGTCCGGCACCAACCGCAGGCTCGTGGCGGGACGGCTGGGATCCTCGATGCGCTTGAGCAGCAGCTCGGCCGCGCATTTGCCCACTTCGTAGGCGGGCTGGCGCACGACGCTGAGCGGCGGGTTGAAGACGCTGGCAAGGGGCAGCTCGTCGAAGCCGACAATGGCGACCTGCTTCGGGATTCTCAGTCCGCGGGAGGCGATGGCCTCGAGGGCGCCCGCGGTCATCAGTCCGTTGCAGACAAAGAGCGCGGTGGGCGGGTCAGGCAGTGAGAGCAGTTCATTGGCGAGCACTTGGCCGGTCCCCTGTTTGTAGTCGCCGAAGCGCATGAGTTCGCTCCGCACCGGCAGCCCCGCAGCTTGGTGGGCGTCCTTGTAGCCCTGGAGGCGCTCGCGTCCCGTGGAGGAGTCGGCCGGACCGCCGATGAGCCCGATGCGCTTGTGACCGCGGCTGATGATGTGGGTGACCGCCTCGAAGGCGCCGCGATGGTTGTCGACCTCGACTTTGTCCAGATTGCCCGCGGAGAGGCTGCGGTCGACGCACACGACAGGCGTGCCCGATTTCACGACCTGCAGCACGGCCGGATCATGCTCGTGGATGGGCGGGAGGATGATGCCGTCGACCGATTCCGACTGCATCACGTCGAGGTAGAATCGTTCCCGCGCCTCATCCTCGTCATAGTTGCAAAGGAGCACGGCGAAATTGTTGCGGTAGGCGACGTCCTCGACCCCGCGCGCGAGGTCGGCGAAGAAGATGTTCTGGATGTTCGGGATGATGAGGCCGAGCAGGTGGCTCGT
>CAYYVB010000128.1:0-3754 GCA_964475035.1 uncultured Opitutaceae bacterium
GTGCGCAAATACGACCCGGAGCAGGGCAACACGTTTGCCGGCTACGCGGCCATGCGTATCCGCGGCGCCGTGCTCGACGAGTTGCGCCGCATGGATTGGTGCCCCCGTCGCACCCGCGCCCGCGCGCGCAAGCTCAAGGAAGCCATCAATGGCCTCGAGCAACGCATCGGGCACACGGCCAACGAGGACGAGATCTGTTCCGAACTCGGGCTCACCCATTCCGAATACGCCAAGTGGCTCGAGGAGGCGCGTCCCGTGACCTTCATCGCACTCGACCAGCATGCCGAGGGCGAGGAATCGGAGGGCGCCTCGTTGCACGAACTGCTGGCGGATGAGCACGATACGACCGGCCGCGACAGCCTTGAGAAGCAGGAACTCCTGCAACTTCTCACTCAAAGGATGACGGAATTGCCCGATATACCACGGAAGATACTCGCCATGTATTACTTTGAGAACATGCGTCTCGCCGAGATCGCCGCGGTCTTCGGTCTGACGGAATCGCGGATTTGCCAGATCCACTCGCAAACCATCCTCGGGTTGCGTGCCTACCTCGGTCGGGCCCGCAACCGCTGATTCCCGCGCCCTGCGATGCTCGTCCTCATTGGAGCCCTCATCGTCTTCGCCTCCACGCTCGGTGGTTTCATGATCGCGGGTGGCCAGCCGTTGGTGCTGCTCCATGTGTCCGAGTTCGTCGTTATCCTCGGGGTCGCGGCGGGTGTGCTCATCATCGCCAGCCCGGCGCACATCCTGAAGGAGATCTTGCACAAGATCAAAGCCGCCATCAGCGGCAAGGCGCCGGGGAAACAGGATTATTTCGACCTGTTGAAACTACTCTATGAGTTGTTCATGACCGGCCGCCGCAATGGTCTCATCGCCTTGGAAGAGCACGTGATGGAACCGGCCAAGAGCAGTATTTTCCAGCGATATCCGTCGCTGGCGAATCATCCGGAACGGCTGCAGTTCCTCTGCAACGGCCTGAAGCCCGTCATCGACGGCAAGATCAAGCCGGACCAGCTTGAGGACCTCATGGCCGCGGAGCTGCATGCCAAGCAGCAGGAATCGGAGCATCCGGTGCACCTGCTCCAGCTCGTCGGCGACTCGTTGCCCGGCATCGGCATCGTCGCGGCCGTGCTCGGCATCATCAACACGATGGCGGCAATCGCCGAGGGCCCCGAAGCCGTCGGCCAGAAGGTCGCCGCGGCGCTGACGGGCACACTGCTCGGAATCTTCGTCGCCTACGGTTTCGTCAATCCATTGGCGAACCGCATCAAGTTCAACGATTCCGCCGACCAGCTCTGCCTGAAGTGCATCATGCAGGCCGTGGCCGGATTCGCCAAGGGCCTTGCGCCCCTCACCGCCGTCGAGATCGCCCGCCGCTCGCTCGACAGCTCGGTGCAACCCAACGCGGACGAGCTCGAAGCCGCGGTCAAGGGCCTCGGCACGGGCAAATAAGGAGCAACCATGGCCGGCGGCGGAGGGGGAGCCTGGAAGGTGGCCTACGCGGACTTCGTGACCGCGATGATGGCGTTGTTCATGGTCCTGTGGATCTCGGCGCAGGATAAAAAGATCCTCATCGCCACCTCGAAGTATTTTCAGAACCCCTTCAGCTCCCCGATGCAGGATCATTCCGGCATCATGCCGTTCAACAAGGACAGTCAGGATTCGAGTTCGAAGAAAAGTGAGGACAACTCCGGCAACGAGAAACCGTCCGACCAGGACAAGCAGATCCAGCTTAGCTTCCTCAACTCCGTCGCGGCGGATTTCTACCGCTTGCTGCACCTCGACCAAGACTTGGACCAGAAGCCGATCGACATCCAGGTGACCTCCGACGGGTTGCGCGTGACGGTCTTCGATCGTGCCAAGCGGCCCTTGTTCGAGGGCGACACGACCGAGCTCACCGAATGGGGGCGCTTCGTCCTCCAGAGCCTCGCGTGGATGATCGACCGCCACCATTTTCGCGTGACGATCGACGGGCACACCCGATCGGGGCTCACCCTGCTGAAGGAGAATTATTCGGCGTGGGAACTTTCCTCCGATCGTGCCAACGCCGCGCGCCGTTCGCTGGTTTTCTTTGCCGTCGAGCCCGACCAAATCGAACGCGTCACAGGCTACGCCGACACCCGGCCTTTGGCAGGTGAGCCGACCCAGTCGGAATCCAACCAGCGGATCACGCTCAGCCTCACCCTCACGGCCAAGACCCGCGAACGCGGCGTGATTACCGGTGCGAATCCGCCCGGCACACCCGTCGCCACGACTCCTACGTCATGAAACCCTTTTTGCTCGGCAAAAAACCGGTGGATGCCGCGCCCTTGCGCTCGGCCACTGCTCATCACCATCATCCCTTGCGTCCGGAGGGCACGGTCCGCCCTGCAGCCAGTGGTCCCAACGTCGAGGTGGTAAAGGAAGGCGACAAGGTGGTGCGCCTCGTGGTCACGTGTTCCTGCGGGGAGCGGATCGAGATCGATTGTCTCTACCCGGCGGGCAGTTGAGACGGGCTGTTTGGCGAACGGGAGTATGCTTCGGCGCGTGGCGGCGTCTGGAGAACCCAGCATTTACAAGCGACAGGTGAGCGTCTGAGCTGAGGGTGTGACCAGCGATTCGTCCCCCGCCTCCTCCTCTACGCGTCCGCCTTATCGGGTGGTGATCCTCGGCTCCGGCCGCGGCAGCAACGCCGAGGCGATCCTGCAGGCGCAGACTACGGGCAAGCTGGGCCGCGCGCGGGTCGTGCAATTGCTCGCGGACAAACCCGACGCCGGTATCCTGGCGATCGGGCCGCGTTTCGGCGTGCCGGCGGCGTTCGTGGATCCGGCGCCGTTCAAGACGAAGCTCGAAGGTGCGGGCGAGGAGCGCTTCATCGCCGCGGTGCGGGCCTGCGAGCCGGACCTCGTGGTGCTGGCGGGATTCATGCGCGTGCTGAAGGCGGGTTTCCTCGGCGCCTTTGCCGGCAAGATCATCAACCTCCATCCGAGCTTGTTGCCGGCGTTCCCGGGGCTGGACGGCATCGGGCAGGCGTTCCGGGCGGGCGTGAAGGAGACCGGGTGCACGGTGCATCGGGTGACGCTCGAGGTCGATGCCGGGGAAATTCTCGCCCAATCGCGCGTGCCGATCGAACCTGCAGACACGCTGGAGACGCTCGCTGCGAAAGTGCACGCCGCGGAACACGTGCTGTTGCCGCGCGTCATCGCGATCCTCGCTGAGTTGCGGAACTGACGTCGCTCCCTTCATGGCCATCCACGAATTCAAAATCGAAATCGCGCCCGCCGCCGTGCCGGCGATCGAGGACATGCTCGCCGAACGCGAGGAGCAGCAACTCATGCTGCTCGAGGACAAGCCCGCGGTGCGCGCCTGGTTGACCGGCTACTTCGAGACGCGGGCCGAGGCGGAGAGATGCTGGGCGGAATTCGCCGTCGCGCTCGACGCGGGCTGGGTCGTGGGCGGGCCGGAGTCGCGGGAGCTGGCCGACGCTGACTGGAAAGACAGCTACAAGGCGCATTTCAAGGCCTCCTCTTTCGGACCGTTGCACTGGGTGCCGATCTGGGAGCGCGAGACTTACCGGGTGTCGGCGGGTGAGAAGGTGCTCTGGCTCGACCCCGGCATGGCCTTCGGCACGGGCAACCATGAGACGACGCGCTTGGTCGCGGAGCGGCTGGTCGCCTACGCGGCGGAGCGCGGCACGGGCGGGAACGTGATCGATGCGGGGTGCGGCTCGGGAATTTTGGCCCTTTCGGCGGCCTTGCTCGGGCACGTGCGCGTC
>CAYYVB010000128.1:3764-8334 GCA_964475035.1 uncultured Opitutaceae bacterium
ATTCGACAACGATCCCGAGGCAATCCGGGTGAGCGAGGAAAACGCCCAGCTCAACGGGCTGGCCGGGCGCGTGGAATTTTACGTCGGCGACCTCGTCAGCGGGTTGGCCGGCCGGCAGGGCGACCTGGTGCTGGCCAATATCCAAGCGGACGTGTTGATGCGGTTCACCGGCGAACTGCTCGGCGCGGTGGCTCCGCGTGGCTGGCTGGTGTTGAGCGGGATTCTCGCGCGCGAACTGGACGCGGTGCGCGCGGCCTTTGCCGCGGCGGCACCCGGCTGGTCGGTCGATGCCCGCGTGATGGGCGAATGGAGCGACCTGATGCTGCGGTGCCCGGCGGCGCGTTAGAGAAAGCGCCAGATGGCGTGGAGGACCGGGAGATTGCCCGCGATCAGCAG
Source organism: uncultured Opitutaceae bacterium (assembly GCA_964475035.1). Lineage (GTDB taxonomy): Bacteria > Verrucomicrobiota > Verrucomicrobiia > Opitutales > Opitutaceae > Didemnitutus. Next base: position 4,161 of record CAYYVB010000128.1, read on the forward strand.
CGGCCAGAAGGCGCGGTTGACGGGCAGGAGGAGGTTGAACGCGATCGTGAGCGGCAAGACCGCGCGGTGGGCGGCCCAATACCCGGACCACACCCACGAGCCCAGAAACAGCAGCAGAACGCCATAGGCGACGCCGATGCGCCACCACGCCTCATCCGGCTGGCGGTGGCGGAGCAGGACATAGAATTGGAGATAAAGTCCCGGAATCGCGACCAAAGCGAAGGTATGGCGTGAGTCCAAATTGCCCTGCGCGACTTCGCGGGCGGAGAGAGAAAGCTGCTCAAGCGCGCCCAGAACGGGCCAAGTGAAATTGCCCGCTCCGGTCTGGACGGAGGCACCGCTGAAGCGTGTGTGGACGTAAGCCAACCAGAGCGCGAGTGGCACGGCTGTCAGGGCGAGCCAGGTGAACGAACGCGGGCGGATCAAAGACCGGTGCGCGCCGAGAGCGAGCGAGGCGAGGAGGTTGGTTTCCTTGGCCAAATGCCCGAGCGAGAGCCAGAGGGCGGCGCGCGGGAGAGTGCGGGCGTGGGCTTGGATAGCGAGGACGAGGCAAAGCAGGGCCGGCAGGTCGACGAGGGATTGGCGCACGCTTTCCAGCACGCCCATGGAGAACAGGCAGGCGAGCCAGCGAGCCAAGCTGCTGGCATTGTGCGGGGCGATTTGGCGCCACAGCAGCCAGGCGAGGGCGAACCAGCAAGCGACGTTGAGGAGGGCGTAAGCTTGAAGGATCCAAGCGGGGTTGCCGGTGCCGGTCAGGTAGGCGAGGGCCGGCATAAGGATGCGTCGGGCGCGGTAGGCCGGGGCATCCAAGGCCTGTTCCAAGGCGGTATCGCGCAAGGCAGGGTCGAGAGCGATCTGGGCGTAGAATTGGCCGTCGTAACCTGCGGAGTCGGGCACCGTGGCGGGAGCGAGGGCTTCGACTGCCGGCAAACGTCGCTCCTGCCAGAGTTCGCCGAAGCGGATCAGCGAGGTGAAGCCGGTCGCGGAATCGAATTTGGCGCCGACGAGAAAAGTGAGCGCCAAGGCAGCGAGCCAGGGAGCGAATCGGAGCATGGAAAATGAAAACCGCACCGGGAAGGTGCGGTCGAAAAAGGCGAAGCGGCTGCGAAAGGCGACCTAGAAGAGATCGGGTGGCGTGCGCGACATGAAATCTTCCATGTAGGCCGTGGTGGCCTTGCCCTCGATGAAAGTCGGGTCGCTCATGATGGCCTTGTGCAGGGGAATTGTGGTCTTGATGCCGCGGACCAGATATTCGCTGAGGGCGCGATACGAGCGCTGCAGGGCGATTTTGCGGGTAGAGCCGAAGCAGATGAGCTTGCCGATCATCGAGTCGTAGTAGGGCGGGATGGTGTAGCCGCTGTAAACGTGCGAATCGACGCGGACGCCATGGCCGCCCGGCGCGTAATAGAGGGAGATGGTGCCGGGGGAGGGCGCGAAGTTGCGCGAAGGATCCTCGGCATTGATGCGGCACTCGATCGCGTGCTTCGTCCAGGTGATATCGCCTTGGTCGAGGTCAAGTTTTTCACCGTTGGCGATCCGAATCTGCTGCTTGATCAGGTCGATGCCAGTGACCTCCTCGGTCACAGGGTGCTCGACCTGAATGCGCGTGTTCATCTCGATGAAGTAGAAATTGCCCTTGGGATCGACGAGGAACTCGATGGTGCCGGCGTTCTGGTATTCGGCGGACTCGGCGGCGCGGACGGCGGCCTTACCCATCTTCTTGCGCAGGTCGGCGTTTAAGAACGGGGAGGGTGCCTCCTCGATCAGCTTTTGGTGCCGGCGCTGGACGGAACAGTCGCGCTCGCCAAGGTGCAGGACCTTACCGTGGCTGTCGGCAAGAATCTGGAACTCGATGTGGCGCGGGCTTTGGATGTATTTCTCGATGTAGACCGCACCGTTGCCGAAGGCCTTTTCAGCCTCGCCGCGGGCGACGTGGTATTCCTTGGCGAAGGACACGTCATTGTGGGCGATACGCATGCCGCGGCCGCCGCCGCCAGCGACAGCTTTGATGATGACAGGGTAGCCGATCTTACGCGCGATTTTAACCGCTTCGGTCTCGGAATCGACTGGTCCATCGGATCCGGGGACGGTGGGAACGCCGGCTTTTCGGACCGTGTCCTTGGCTATGGCCTTGTCGCCCATAATGCGGATGCTCTTGGACTTAGGGCCAATGAACTTGATGTTGCATGACTCGCACTGCTCGGCGAATTTGGCATTTTCCGAGAGAAAGCCGTAGCCCGGATGAATAGCGTCCACGTCGGCGATCTCCGCAGCACTGATGATGCGGTCAGCACGGAGGTAACTGTCAGCGCCCTTGGGGCCGCCGATGCATATCGCCTCGTCCGCGAGCTGGACGTGAAGGGATTGGACGTCGGCTTCGGAATAGACCGCCAGCGTTTTGATGCCGAGTTCGCGGCAAGCGCGAATCACACGCAGGGCGATTTCACCGCGATTGGCGATGAGGACCTTTTGAATCATGTTAACAGATAAAATGAAGCCGGACAGATGTCTGCCCGGCGGGGTTTGCGGAGATGGTCAGTTTAGCCAACCTTAACTTTGAAGAGCCGTTGGCCGTATTCGACCGGTTGTCCGTTCTCTACGAGTAGCTCGACAATGGTGCCTTTCACTTCCGCCTGAATTTCATTCATGATTTTCATGGCTTCGATGATGCATACGACGGACTTTTCATCGACCTTGGTGCCGGCATCAGCGAATGGAGGGCTGTCCGGGGAGGGGGAGCGGTAGAAGGTGCCCACCATGGGCGACTTCACGTAGGCAAAGCCGGATTCGTCACTTGGAGCGCTGTTGGCAGTAGCGGCGGCAGCAGGTGGCGCAGAGCTGGTGGGAGCCGGGCGCGATTGCTCCGGAGCAGATACTGGAAACGGGTGCGCCGAATAGGCGGGCGCCATTGCCACGGTTTGAGTTTCGCCTGAACTGCGCTTAATCTTAATCTTGAAGTCTTCCTCTTCGACTTCGAACTCGGTTAAATCCGAGCGCTTCATGAGGTCGACGATGAGTTTGATCTGCTTGAGGTCCAAATGGAGGCCTTGGTTGAGATTGGTCGGCTGCCGTTAGTGACGGAATCAGTCTTCGTGTTCAAAAGTAGTTTATTGGGAGAGACAATACTTTGTTTTTCCTGGAATCGGCAGAAATGTTAAATTACGTAAAAAGCATACCTCTGGATTGGATTTTTGTGATCAAATATCCGCCTAATCGGTAATGAGGGCAGTATCTATCCTAAGTAGGAAGCCATCTTTTCCGACTCAAAAAGGCGCAAACCTATCTAATCAAAGCGTCCGCATTTGTTAAATGGCATTCAACCACAGCAAAGATAGTGGGCACATTTTTCGATTTCACTGCGAAATGAGTGAGTGGTGACCTGCCGCATGAGTCATAGCCTCCTTACTGGGGTTTACATCTTAAAGATAATGCGACCAGTTTTTAGGAATAACAGGCAAACGCACTGCAGACTCCGTTTCTGATCATTTTGAGGGAGGGGGCGCCGTGCAGCGCAAGAATCACATCGGCTAAATCCGTTGCACGGTTAGAAGCAAAGCTGCCCCGTAAGTTAGTCTGGAATCCTTTTGGGTGCGGTGCGCTTCATGAGTTGCGAGGAATCCAGCGTGTATAAGATTCACAGATACGCTTTTCGCGACACGAAAATTCCGGCGCTTGAGCTCCCTCGCTCGCGATTCCTTCGATAGAAAAAACATTACTATTATTTGTTAATCAGTCAGTAACGACGTTATTAGATTTTTTCTTCAAAAAGAACTTGAACGACTTGAGCCAACTTGCATGGTTCGCCGTCCGTTCTCTTCCAAGCATAGCAAAATCAAATTGTGCATGGTGTGGGCGGCCGAGAATTCTGTTCCTGCTCCTTCCAGATTTTTTTCAGTTTTTTCTGAAAAAGTATTGACGAAGAAAACAGCGAATGTCTTCTTGGAAACCTTTCCCCTAAAAAGGAAGCGGTTCTTTGAAATTTACTTTGTGCGATTGATTGGGACCCCCAATCAACATATTCCAAAGATGCAGGACTTATCTCCTGTATCGGAAAAAATACCGGTGCAAATCGGTATCTTTTCAGTAGTTCATGAATCACTAGGATTCGTGACTCTCTGATTTTTTCGGAGAGTTTGATCCTGGCTCAGAATGAACGCTGGCGGCGTGGTTAAGA
>CAYYVB010000129.1:0-8253 GCA_964475035.1 uncultured Opitutaceae bacterium
CCTGGAGGGCGAGGGAGCTGCCGATGAAGAAGCTGAGGATGGTGACGATCGGCAGCGACGTGTAGCCGATGAGGTAGCACTGCTCGATGAAGCGGGGGAACTGCCGCGGCAGCGACGGCGCGAAGCGTGCCGTGCGCGTCAGCAGCAGCACGACGCCACCGATGTGGCCGAGGAGTAGGTTGAGCTGGTTCATGGGGACACGGCCGGCGGCGGAGGATTATCAGTCTGCCGGCGGAAATCGAAGAGGGAAAATTGCCAACGTGCCGTGCCCGCCGGCCGGCGCCAGCTGAGCAGACCGGCGCCAAGCGTGATGCGTTCGCCTGCGGCGTCGCGTCGCGAGCCGTAGAGCGGGCCGAGGTGGAATTCCTGTTTCGCGGGCGATTGCGTGCGGCTGACGGCGTTCCAGAGGAGCGACCACCGCGTGTCGCCGGGCGCGCGCTGTTCGTGGCGGTAGAGGGCGAAGAACGGCGCGTAGAGTTCGCGCACCGGCTCGTTGCCGGGGAAGAAGACCTCGAGCGGGCTCAGCACCTGCGTCTGCCGGCGGCCTGCGCCGTTATCCCAGACGCTGGCCAGCGGCCAGAGGTGACGCTTTGAGGCGAGCGCGGCGTCGGGGCGCGAGAGGCTGCGTTGCGTGGTGGACCACAGCAGGAAGAAGAGGAACTGCGTGCGCTCCTGCGCGATGTCGCCGTCGGTCCAATTCGCCTGCCGGAGCAGGGGCCAGAGCAGCCAAGTCTTTTCGTAACCCTTCACGATCGAGTGCGAGTAGAACGGCGCCCAGCGGTTGACGTGACGCTCGTCGCCGCGGCCTTGCACGAGGAGCGGCCAGAAATAGCGCGTCTCGTGGTAGCGCTTCGGCTCGGTGCGGTCGGTGTAGCCGAAGAAGGGCCAGAGGTAGTTCTCCTGCACGAGGCCCGGCGCGGTGTCGCGCGTGTAGAACGGCAACACGCCGTAGCTGACACTCGGCTGCGGTTCAGCGAGATTACGCTCCTGCCGGTAGATCAGCGGCCAGAGGTAGAACTGCTCGCGGTAATCGCCCGCGCGCTCGCGGCGGCCGGCGAGCGGCCAGATTTCGAAGCCCCGGTGTCCGCCGCCGTCGACCGTGCGGATGAACGGCCAGGGTGTGTAGCGGGTCTGCCGCTCCTTGGCCGTGACGTGAAAATAGAACGGGAAAGCCGCCCAGCGCAGCTCGTCCTTGCCGAAGCGTTGCTTGATCGTGCCGGCCACGGGCAGGAGCGCGCGGTAGCTCGTGGCGGGATTGCCCGTGTCGCGGGAAAAATAGAACGGCCACACGTCGAACCCGCGCGTCGTCTTTGCAGCCTCGGCCTCCGTGGCGAGGCGGTAGTTGATGATCCGGAAGAGCGAAAATGTCCGGTAATCCGGCGCCGCTTCCCAGCTGAAGAGCGGGTAGAGGAAATGCGCGCGTTCGCCGCGAGCCTCCTGTTGCCATAGGAAGAACGGACGCCACGCCTGTTGTTCGCTGCCGCCGGGTGTGCGCTTCTCGGCGTAGAGCGGGCCGAGCGCCTGCGCGGCGGTGAGGCGGCCGGTTTCCTCGTCCTCCGCGCCGACCCAGAACGGCCAGACGTTGTGTTCCGCGCCGCGCGCGCCCAGCACCAGACCAGCCGCGAGGAGCAGCCAGACGAGGAGTCGGGACGAATTGCTTGGTGTTGGAGCCGGCATGGGCTGGGTCGCGGATCGCCAGTTAGGTGTTGGCACCCGCAGGGTGGTCAGACGTAAATCCGGCCACCCGGTGGAGCAAACAGTATGTTTCCGACTCGTTCAGCAGAAAACGTTCCCGAAAATCTGGCCGATCGGCCAGGATTGGGCGCAAAGGCATCATGCGCATAACCGGAGGAGAAGCGCGCGGCATCCCGCTGACCCTGCCCAAGGGCGACGCGGTGCGTCCGGCCACGGACGCGATGCGGCAGGCGGTGTTTTCCAGTATCGCCAGCCGGGTGCCGGGGGCGCGCTTTCTCGATCTCTTCGCCGGCAGCGGGGCCTACGGGCTGGAGGCCCTGAGCCGCGGGGCGGCGGGCGGTATTTTCGTCGAGCGCAATCCCAAGGCCACGGCCTGCATCCGGCAGAACATTGAGGCTGTCTGCAAGAGCCTGCGCCGCGACCCGCATGATCTCCACGTGCGGCAAGTCGATGCCACCACCGGCGCGGCGTTCACCGGCGGCGCGGAGGCGGATCTGGTCTTCATCGATCCGCCCTATGACACGATCACCGAGGTTGCCCCGGGATTGTTCGCGCACCTGACGCTCTTGCTCGAGGCCAAGAGCGACCCTGTGATCGTGTTCGAGATGCCCGGTGAAGTGGAACTCTCCCCGGAGGGTTGGACTTGCGTGAAACGCCTTGGCAAAGGCACGCGTCAGCCGACGGTGTGTTTCTTCAGGCGCGCGGGCTCCTGAACTATCACAGCATGCCGCGCCCGGCTTTCACCAGCGTCAGCGCCGCCACCACCGCTGTCTCCAACCGCAGCACACGATGTCCGAGATGGACCAGCGTGAAACCATGCGCGCGCAGCGCCGCGCGGTCGCGCGGTCCCCAGCCCCGCTCCGGTCCGAGGGCGAGGGCCACGGCGCTCCCGCGCGCCAGCGGCTGGGTCGCGAGCGGGCCTTCGGCTTCATAGTTGTCGAGCGCGAGCCGCACAGTGTCGGCCGACAAAGCCGCGAGTCGTTCGGCGAGCGGAGCACCGGCGGTCACCACCGGGAGGTGGGTGGCGAATGCCTGTTCGGCGCCGGCGATGGCGTGGCGCTCCCAGTCGCCGTCGCGCCAGAGGGAACTTTGCGCGTAGCTCGGTTCGCTTCGCTCGGCGGCGACGAAATGGATCGCGGCGACCCCGAGCGTCGTGGCGTCGCGCAGGATGTCGCGCGCTGTCTGCGGGCGGGCCAAGCCAACGAGCAGGCTCACGGGATCCGCGGCTTCGCTCTCGGCTTCCCAGCGAAAGGAGAAGCTCAGCGCCGCGTCAGTCATCGTCTCGATGCGCCCCTTGCCGCGCGGTCCATTCAGCAGGCCGGCGTCGAACTCGTCGCCCGCCTGGCGTCGGAGGACATCGCGCAGATGTCGGCAGCGAGGATCGCTCGCCGGCAACGGGCGTGCGATTTCCGCGGGTCGGAAGAGCAGCAGGTTCACGCCGTCGTGCTTAGCGCGGTGTGCGGGCATGTCCACGCTTGGCTTGCTGCGGGAGGCCTTTCCCCTAGCTTCGCTCCTCGTGAGACCATCCGCTGCAGACAACCGCGAAATCGGTAAACTTCTTCTGCGAGGGCGCCGGGCAGTGATCATTGAGGATCACCGACTGTTCGCGGACTTTCTGCATGGATGTCTGCAAGAATGGGGTTTCAGCGAGATCCAGGAATTCACCACCGGCGCCGAGGGCCTCCGGACGGTGCGGGAAAAGCGACCGGACATCCTCCTGCTCGATCTCAATCTCCCTGACATCGATGGCTTGGAAATCGCCCGGTTGGTCTTGGCGGAATTCGCCGAGGTGAAGGTGCTCGGTATTTCCTCGCATCGCGATTCGTGGACGATGTTGCAGGTGCAACGGCTCGGCTTGCACGGTTTCGTCGACAAACACGACCAAAGCCGCGAGGTGCTCCGCCGGGCGGTCGAGACGGTCCTCAGCGGGCATGTTTTCTACACCAAGGCTGTGAACGAATCGAGCGCGCGGCTCCGCCAGGATCCCAAGGCGTTCACGCGCGTGCTGTCGGATTACGAGACCAAGCTCCTGGCGCTCATCGGCCAGGCGCTGACGGACGAGGAAATCGCGGCGCAGGTCGGAATCAGTCCATCAACGATGCAATCCCGCCGGCGCGACATCATGCGCAAGCTGGATATCCATACCACGCCGAAGCTCATCCACTACGCGATCACGCAGGGGCTCACGCGACCGGATCGTCTGACCAAAGACTGAACTGCGCGCGGACTTGCTCCCACTCGGTGGCGAGTCGCGTTTCGAGCGCGGAGGTTTCCTCCCAGCGTTGCGTCCGGATGGTCTCTTCCAGGTCGAGCGCAAGCTGTGCGGCTTCGGCGGCACGCACGAAGCCCAGCCGGCCGGACAATTGGTGGGCGAGGCTGGCTGCTGTCGCGCGGCGGTGGACGATCGCTTCGTGCAACTGCGCCATCTCGGCCGCGAAATCGCGGGCAAAGACTTCGCAGGTGGCGGAGAGAGTCTGCCCTTTGCGGCGGGCGACGTCGCGCAGATTCTCGTTGGAGACCGCCCCATAGAAGGCCGACGTTTCAGCCACGGCCATCGCGTGCTCCGGCGTTTGCCGGGTTGCGGAGAGTTGCGGCACAAGTTCCGCCAGCACCTCACGGAGACGGACTTCGGTGATGGGCTTGCCCAAGAAGGCATCCATGCCCGCGGCGAGGCATTCGGTGCGTTTCTCCACGGTCGTGTAAGCGGTGACGGCGATGAGGAACACGCGGGCGTCCGCGGTGAGTGCCCGCAGCCGGCGCGCGAGCTCAGGACCTTTCACGTCGGGCATGTCGTAATCAAGGAGCACGACATCGCACCGGGTCGCGGTCATGAGCGCGCAGGCGGACGCGCCATCCGCGGCGACTTGCACGGCAAATCCGAGACGCTCCAACTGTGCGGCGTGGGCCAGGCGGTTGTATTCCTCGTCATCGACGACCAGTGCGGAACGTGCGGGCCCCGGCTGGGTGATCGGTGCGGGGAAGGGCGAAGCCTCCGGAGCGGCCGCGCCAGCCAATGGCACCGCGACGAAAAAGGTGCAGCCTTGCCCTGGCGTGCTTTCCAACCACACGCGCCCGCCCAGATGCTCGGCAAGTTGGCGGCAGACGGCCAGCCCCATGCCAGTGCCTGCGATCCGCGCCTGACGCGCGGCGCTGCCGCGCTCGAACTTCGTGAACACGCGGCCCTGCTCCTCCGGCGGAATGCCGGGTCCTTGATCGCTGACGGACAGCGTGAGCTCAAACCGGTCCTGACCGAGCGGGCGGGCCCAGGCTGCCACCTCGACCCTGCCGCGGCCGGCGTATTTGAGGGCGTTGGCGACGAAGTTGAGCAGAATCTGCCGCAGGCGGCGGGCATCGCCGCGGAGATGTGCGGGCAGGTTGGGGGCCAAGGCGGTTTGCACCGGCATGCCCGCGGCGGCACTTTCTGCGGCGGTGATGGCCTCGACGGACTCCAGCAATTCGGCCGGGGAAAAAACATCCTCGTGGAGATCGAGTTGGCCGGATTGAAGCCGCGAGAAATCGAGAATGTCCTCGAGCAGGATAGCGAGATGGTTCGCGCAATGTCGCAGCAATTCGAAGCGATGCCTTCCATCCGGATCGAGCGGCGTCGGATCGATGGCGGAGGACAGGCCGACGACGCCATTCATGGGGTTGCGGATCTCATGGCTCATGCTGGCGAGGAACTCGTCCTTGGCCGCGTTGGCCTGCTCGAGCTCAGAAGTGCGTTGCGCCACCAGGCGCTCCAGCTCGGCGTTGCGGGCGCGCACGCGACGTTCCCGGTGGCGGACGGCGCCGATCATCACGGCAAGGGTGAGTGCGGCATAGCCGACATAGGCCCAGCCGGTGCGATACCACGGTGGCAGCACCGCAAAGGAAAACGCAACCGGGGCGCTGACTTGGCCGGCAGGTGTGACGGCGCGCGCTTCGAAGCGATAGGAGCCATCGGTAAGGTTGCTGAAATCGAATTGACCCTGCGTTGCGGCGGCCGACCAGTCGCCTTTGCCTCCGCGCAAGAGCCGGGTCTCAAAACGCAATTCTGCGCGTCGCGCGATCTCGGGTGACTGGACGCGGATCGAGACGGCATGTCCCTCGAAGGGCAGTGCGCTCGCTTTGCCGGCGGGCTGCAAGGTGGCGGCCAGCAGCGGCGCCTGCGGAGCGGGCCACGGGGCGATGTCCTCCACACGAAAGTTGAGCAGTCCCTCGGGTCCGACGAGCCATAGCCTTTCGGTGGCGTCAGGCTCCGTCGTGACGTGAATGCCCGCGATCCGACCGATGGTTTCCAGCCCGGGCACCCACGGTTCGCTCCACCCGCTGAATGCGCCGTCGCGGTCGAGTTCGATGATGCCAAGCCCGCGTGGAGCGCGAGTCCCTTGCTCCCAGCGGTCGAGCGCGAGATAGATGCGTGAACCTCGGGGTGAAGCGGTCGCCATCCAAAATCCCGCCGGTGCGACCAAGGGCACGCGTTCGAGCCGGCCGTCACTCAGCACCCGCCAAGTCTGCCGCCGTTGGATGATCCAAAGCGCTTCGCCGACCGCGACCACCACGCTGGGCGAGCTGTCTGCCTGGGCTCGCAACTCCGGCGGGGTGATGTCGCGCAGTTCGTCACCCTCGATGGCATAGCGTGTGGCGTGGCCGTTGACTTCACCGAACCAGAGCGTGCCCTGAGCATCCATCGCGATCGAGGTGGCCGTGCCGTTGGCGCGCGCGAAGTCGCGTCGTTCCCATGCCCCATCGGACCGCGGTTGCAGCAGGGCGACGCGGTGTGATTCGCGTGTGGCGAGCAGCTCCCCGCCGGGGCGCAGCCGATCCAGGGCGGTGATGGTGCGGGAGGGGAATTCAAACAGGCGGGTGATGCCGCCGGCGGTGACTTGTGCAATTTCACCGTGGGCGGTGAGCAACAAACCGGAGGGCGATGAATGCAGGCTCAGGGGTTTCAGGGTGCTGAAACCAGTGCGCGTGAATCCTGTGGGGGAGGAATTCGAATCCGGTCGATGAAAGGTAAGGATCTCCCGATCGCCCAGCACCCAAACCCGAGCCGCATCCGACGCGATTTGTCCCGCACCTGAGCCAGTCCCGGATAAGTTGTGGCGAAACCCTTGCACGAGGCCGGCGGCCGGCAGGCGGATGACTTTGCCCTCGATTGCCGCCCACAGGTCGCCATCTCGATCGCGCAGGAGCGCCCAGAAAGCGGACTTTCTCCCGTCATCCAAGCTGGGGATCGACTGGACAAGCTGTCCTTCGGCATTGGCGATCAACAAGCCTCGTTGCAAAGTCCCGAGCGCCACATGCCCGTCGGGTAACTCCGCGACCGCAGCCAGATTGCCTTCGGACATCGCTGCCGTGAGGTCGGGCGAGCTGACGGTCTGGCGCACCGGCCCGATCGTCGTGATGCCACTGGAAGACCAAGCCACGAGTTTTCCTTCGCGGCGAGAGAGCCACATCGGAGCCCGTTCGGGCAACTCCCCGCGGGGAGCGACCAACGTCGGGCCGGAAGCGTCGAGGCGGTAGAGTCCTGACTCCAAGTGGGTGAACCAAAGAGCGCCCTCGAATAAGACGGGGAAAAGGCGGTGGGCAGTCGGGAATTCCCAGATTTGGAAGCGGGTGCCGTCCCAGCGCAGGATCCTCTGTTGTTCCACGAAATCAGCGCCAGCGGCGTGTGCATGACTGGCCCAGAGAAGCAGCGCACGATGTTGCTCGGGAAGGTGGACCAGCAGGCTCTCGTAACGGTATTCACCGTCGGCGCCACGGCGGAACAGCCCCACCTCGTTCGAGCCACCTGCCCACAACGTCTCCCCGTCTGGGCTGAAAGCGAAGGCTCTGAAGTAGGGCATCCGGTCGCTTTCTCCCTGCGCACGCCAAACCGCCCCGTCAAAGACCAGGATGCGTCGGCTGTCCCCGACAACGATTTCCCCGGTAGCCGGATTTTGTGCGCAAGCGATCGGTTGCAGAGAGCGGAGTGCCGGAGGGAAGTCCACTTCCTCACTCAGAGGAGGACCAGGCCACTGCTCCCATGCGCCTGGCGCGTGACAGGCCAGGAGGAGTGCGCCGAGCCGAACGAGGAGACCTTTCATCGCGCGAAGAGAAGGGCGACGATGTGTCCGAGGCGATGGGTCGCAACACCTAGATTCAGGCGCGCCTCCCACCAGTTATCGAAGATGATTGGCGCTGAAAATGGCACCTCCTGCGAGGTTTCCTGGGTGATGCCGTCCTCACCTCAGGCGATATCGTGACCGGATTAGTCCGCACGCTCGTGGCAAGATCGACGCATGAATCCGATCCAAAACCTCCTCTCCGGGCTGTGCTCCAGCCTGTTGCTCTCTTTCCAATTCGACAGTGCCGCGGCGCGCCAGATGCCGCAAAGTGGAGGTGTCGATTGGACAGCCTCGGCGGATGCTATGGCGTCCCAAGCGGACAACTGCATCCCCTGTTTTCCCTGCAATTTGATCGAGCAATGATCACCCTCGCCGGACTCCGCTACGCGCGAGTCATGGCCAGCGAAGGCGGGCCGATCGCGCGGCTAGTGTGCGGCCAAGCGTGCGAGCAGGGTGAACCGGTGTTCTC
>CAYYVB010000130.1:0-6063 GCA_964475035.1 uncultured Opitutaceae bacterium
CCTCGGCGGCGATGGCCTTCTCGACGGTGTCCTGCACCTCCTCGATGCCCGGGTGGCGGCCGGAGCGATAGACGAGCTCGACCATGCGCGCGACGCGCGCGGCGATGGCCTGCGCGCGGGCAAAGGTGTCGGCATCGAGGCCGTAGCGCGCGGCGGGGTCGGCGCGGTGCGGGTTGTCGGTCGTGCCGTGGCGCACCTCGAAGAACGCGAGGGCGATGGCGCGCGTGACCTTGACGGTGTCCCACGGCACAGTGGAACCGTCGCGCTTGACGACACGGCGGTCGGCCGGGGCGATGACGGAGACGTGATTGCGGGACGTGAAACGGGACAAAAGCGTGGCGGAGCTCATGGTGGTTGAGTTGCCGCATCATACGGGGTGCGGCGCACCGCCGCTAACCATGCGTTGCGCAAAGACGCGAATCTCTGCGCATATCTTGGCGCGAAAACGCTCGTCACGAAAACGCGACTGGAACGCGCCCGGGAGGCCGCTCGCCAGCGCGCAATGGACAACTTCCGCCGCCGGCGGTTCGCCGATCAATTCACCGCCGCCACGACCGCCGACGCGATGGCCACGGCATACGCCGCGACAAAGCTGAACGACACCGTATCCCACTGGCCGAACCACTCGCGCACGCGCGCGGCGCGAAGGGCGCCATACCAGCCGGCCCAGAACACGCCCGCCGCCGGCGGCACCGCCAGCGCAACGCCCGCGTCGAACGCCTGCGCGAGCAGGACAAACATCGCCGCCGCGCCAAGCATATGCAGCACGCCTTCACTCGCACCGACGCGACGCAGGGAAAATTGGACCGTGGCTTCCTGTTTCATGCCGCCACCCTAACCGAAGCCCCGGGCCGATTCCATACGCAGCCCTGCGTAACCGCCTGACCGACGGCCCGGGGCCATCCGGCTAGGACGGATCGAGCATGGCTAAGTAAGCCAACCCGCGTGCACTGCGATCATTGCAGGGGCGCAGTCTTGCTGCGCCCGGCGCTCATTCCGCGCGCCGCCCGCGGAGATTCTGCGCCAATCGCAGAATATCCGCCAGCACGCCGGCCGCCGTCACGTCGCCGCCCGCACCGGCGCCGCGCACCACGAGCGGATACTCGCGATACCGCGCCGTGTGGAAGGCCACGAACGCCTCCGCCCCGCGCAGGCCGGCTGCCGGGTGCGCCGTATCGACGCCGACCGGCGCCACGACCACCTGCGCCCCGGCCGCACCAGGCTCGATGCGCGCGACATAACGGAGCAGCTTCCGGTCGGCCTTCAATTTCGCCACGCGTCCGCTGAACTCCTCGTCCGCCGCCGTCAGCGCGCCGAGGAATTTCTCCGGATCGTCCTCGCCGAGGAATTCCGCGGGCACGAACGGCTCCAGCTTCACGTCGCCGAGATCGAGCCGCAGCCCGAGCTCGCGCGCGAGGATCAGCGCCTTGCGCGCCACATCGAGACCCGAAAGGTCGTCCCGCGGATGCGGCTCGGTGTAACCGAGTTCCCGCGCCCGCCGCACGGCGGCGGACAGCGGCACGCCGGCGGTGAGTTGTTCGCACAGGTAGCCGAGCGTGCCGGAAAATGCGCCCTCGATGCGGACCACCTCATCGCCGGTGCGAACAAGGTTTTTCAAGGTCTCGATCACGGGCAAAGCCGCGCCCACCGTCGTTTCGTAGTGATAGACGCGGTAATGCCGCCGCGCCGCCGTGTGCAATGCGTCGCGCTCTCCGCACGGGAGCGCCAGCGGCTGCTTGTTCGCCGATACGACATTAATGCCGCGCGCGAAAGCCGCGCGATAGACGGCCTCCATGCCTGCCGACGCCGTGCAATCGACGAGCACCGGGTTCGGCCGGCGCGCGAGTGCGTCGAGCAACGCCGGCACGGGCAACCGTTGCGTCGCGGCGGCGAGCTGCTCCACCGCCCGCTGCGGATCGAGGCCGCGTTCGTCGAGGATGCCGCCGGCACTGGCGGCGAGGCCCACGAGGCGCACCTCGACGTCGTGGTGCGCACGCAAGCCCGTGCCGTGCGCGGCGAGCTGCCGCAACAGGCTCCCGCCGACGATGCCCTTGCCGAGCAGAAGCACGTTGAGTTCGGCGTGCGCGAGATTGAAGGCCGCGTGCACCGTGCGGACCGCCAGCGCGGTGTCGGCGGCGTCAATCACCGCCGAGATGCTCCGCGCCGCCGCGCCCTGCGCCAGCGCGCGCACGGGCACGCCGACGGACCCGATGGCGTGCAACATCCGCCCGGCCACATCGGGCCGCGCGACCATCGCCTCCGCCACGAGGGTGACGAGCGACACGGGCGACAGCACCGGGCCGATCGACAGGTCGCCGCGCAGCATCTCCGCCGCGAGCGTGCGGCGCATGATCTCCAGCGCGCGCGGCTCGTCCGCGGCGGGCACGACGACCGAGAAGGTCTGCCCGAGCGTGGACTCGTTGCTCAGCCAGACGCGCACGCCCTCGGCGTCTAGCGCGCCGATGACGCGGCTGCCGACGGGCCGGCTGATGCCGGTGCGACGCGATTGCAGGCCGAGGAGCGAGAGATTCTCGAGGCTCGTCACGCAGGTCGGGCGCGCGGGGTCGGGATTGCCCGTGGCGTCGATGCGCGTGCCGGGCGCGTCGGGCTGCGTGGTGCTGCGGATGACCAGCGCCGCGCCGCAATCGCGGAGCGGGATGATCGTGCGCGAGTGGAACATCCGCGTGCCGAAATACGCCAGCTCCAGCGCTTCGTCGTAGGACAACCGGTCGACCGGCGCGGCTTCGCGGACGAGATTCGGGTCGGCGGTCATGACGCCGAGCACGTCGGTCCACACCGTCACGGTCGCGGCGGGCAGGAGCGCGGCGAGCAGCGTCGCCGTGTAATCCGAACCGTTGCGCCCGAGCGTGGTGGTCTGCCCGTCGCGGGTGCGGCCGATGAAGCCCGAGACGATCGATACGGCGCCGTCGAAGGCGGGGCGCAACGCGGCGAATTTCTCCTGCGTCGCCGCGAGGTCGACCGCCGCCGCGCCGAAGCTGGCGTCGGTGACGACAAAATCGCGCGCATCGACCGGACGTGCTTCCACGCCGCGTTCATTCAGGGCGCGGGCAACCAGCGCGATGGAAATGCGTTCGCCGGCGCTGATGACGGCGTCGAGCGAGCGCGGCGAGCACTCGCGGGTCAGCTCGATGCCGGAGAGCGTGCGCTCGACCGGCGTGAGCACGGCGTCGAGGTCGGCCTTGAACGCGCGCAGCCCGTGCGCCGTCAGCACGGGGCGGGCGGTGGAGACCGCCAGCTCGCGCACGCGGCCGAGTTCGCCGCGGGCCTGCGTGATTTCCCCCTCGGCCGCCGAGCGGGCGGCGAGGATGAGCCAATCCGTCGTGTCGCCCGGCGCGGAGACCACCACCGCCAGCGGCCGGGGGCCGCGGGCGATGAGTTCGAGCACGCGCGGCAGCCGGCCCGGAGTGCCGAGCGAGGTGCCGCCGAATTTGTAGATCTGCCAGGGGGCGTTCATGAAAGCGGGAGTCGCAGCGCGCGCCGCACGAGGCGGTCGAGCTGGCGCCATTCGAGGAGGAAGGCGTCGTGGCCGTGCGGACTGGTGATGGTCGCGCGCTGCGCCTTTTTTCCGTGGCGGCGCAGCTCGCGCACCAGCGCCGCGGAATCGTCCGGCGGGAAAAGCATGTCGGAGTCCACCGCCGCCACGAGTGTGCTGGCGCGGAGACCGGCCAGCGCGGGCCGGCGCGCCCCGGGCAGGGGTTGCGTGAGGTCGTGCGCGTCCATCGCGTCAAGTTGCGCGGCGTAGCAGGCGGGCGTGAAGCGGCCGTGGAGCTTCTCGCCGTGATGGTCGAGATAACCGCCGACGCCCTGCGCTTCGTGCCGGCGCGCGAGACCGGCCGGAGCGCGGTAGGTGAGCATCGCGAGCTGCCGCGCCACCGCGAGACCGCGCGCGGGATCGAGCCGGAGGATCTGCCGCGCGACGTGGTTCCACCCCGCGCTCCACGGCGTGGCGCGGACACTCGTCGCCAAGGCGAGCACGCGCGCGACGCGCGCCGGCGCGAGCGCGGCGAGCGTCAGCGCGATCATCCCGCCGAGCGAACCGCCGGCGACGAGGTCGAGCCGCCGCACGCCGAGCGCGTCGAGCCCGAGGACGATCGCACGCGCCTGGTCGACGACCGTCAGTTTGGCGTCGCGCGGAAACCCCGGCGCACCCGGGGCACTCGAGCCGTAGAACGAGCCGAGGTTGTTGAAACCGATGAGGCGATACTTCGCGGGATCGAGCGCGCGGCCGGGACCGATCAACGGATCCCACCAGCCCTCAGGACCGCCGGCGCAGGGACCGCCGGTGAGAGCGTGGATGAGCAGCACCGAGGGAATGTTCGGGCGAGGACATCGCGGCTCATCGCCCGCGCGGCTCCACCACCACGCCGCCGCGCGATGCCGGCGCACGACACCGCCGCGAACGAGCGGCAGGTCGGGCAGCGAGAGCAGAAAAGCCGTGGGCGCGGCGGGCATGAGGACAGGCGATGCGCAGAAGACGTCGCCGGCAACGCAACGGCAGGTCATAGGCCGAAAGAATATGACAGTCTCGGGCGCACCGGTGACACGCCGCGGCGTTGTGCCCGCGTGCCGCAGGCGCGCCAATCGTTCCGTGCCGCTCCGCTCCCTTCCCCTTGGCCAGCCCATCCCGGGCTCCGTCCATTCCGTGTCGTGCTCCCTGCCGACGATGGCGGAGGTGATCGGTTACGAGGAACGCGATCCGGCCGTGCTCGCGGCGCTGCAAGGCGGCTATCCGCGCTTCGCCGCGCACCCGTTCGTGCGCGCGGTCACCGAGCGCCTGATCCGTTCGCACGCCGCTCCGGGCGAGCAGGTCTGGCCCGTGCTCAGCCCGCGCGCGGCCGCCGCGCTCGTGCAACACCTTGGCGCAGGACGCATCGTTGACCACGACGGCGTCACCGCCGTGTTCCACGCCGCGGAACCGGCGCTCGCGGCGCGGGCGAAGGCGTGGTTGCAGCACACGGGCACGCTGCTCGGCTCACGCGCGGCGGAGGAGGCGCTCGTGCGCGCAGGCGTGCGGACGCAGCTCGCGGAGGAAGAGGTTTTTCCCGGCGACGCGGCGGCGGAGGTGCAGCGCGTGCTCGCGCCGTTGTTTCCCACCGCGCACGGCGACGTGCTGCTCGCCGCCAGCGGGATGGGCGCCATGCACGCGGTGTTCCGTGCCATCAGTGACGAACAGGCGGCGTGCGGCCGCACGGCGTGGGTGCAGCTCGGCTGGCTGTATCTCGACACCATCGCCCTGCTGAGGAAGTTCACCCCCGACCCCGCGCGCGACCACCTCGTGCTGCTCGACGTCGCGGACCGCGCCGGGCTCGAACGCCTGTTCGCGGACCACGGCCCGCGAATCGCCGGTGTGATCGTGGAGATGCCGACGAATCCGTTGCTGCACGCGGCCGACCTCGGCGCCGTGGCGACGCTGGCCTGGCGGCACGGCGCGCGGGTGGTGTGCGACCCATCGGTGGCGTCGCCGTTCAACGTCGATGTGCTCCCGCTGGCGGACGCGGTGGCATGGAGTCTCACGAAATACACTTCCCCTGCCGGCGACGTCATGGCCGGGGCGGCCGTGATCAACGCCGCACGACCCGGCGCCGCGGCGCTGCGCGCGGCTGTCGCGGCGGAGCTCGATGCGCCCGGCGCGCGCGAGTTGGCGCGGCTGGCCTCGCGCATCGGCGGAGCGGAGGAAGTCGTGCGCCGCATCAACGCCTCCTCGCCCGTCGTGGCGGATTTTCTCGCGCGGCATCCGGCCGTGGAACGCGTGTGGTGGGCGGAGCAACCGGCCACGCGAGCGGCCTACGACCGGGTGAAGCGGCCCGGTGGCGGCGCGGGCGCGGTGGTGTCGTTCACGCTGCGCGGCGAGCTGGCGCGCTTCTACGACCGCGTGGCGCTGCCGAAGGGCCCGAGCTTCGGCATGGCGACGACGCTGCTCTGTCCCTACACCTATCTGGCGCACTACGATTTGCTGCCGCGCCCCGGCGGATCGGACGGCGCGGAGCTGCGGCGCGCGGGCTTGTCGCCGGACCTGCTCCGCCTGTCCGTCGGCACGGAGCC
>CAYYVB010000130.1:6163-8252 GCA_964475035.1 uncultured Opitutaceae bacterium
TGCGGCGCGCGGGCTTGTCGCCGGACCTGCTCCGCCTGTCCGTCGGCACGGAGCCCGCGGAGGAAATTGTCGCCACCCTGGCGGCGGCGCTGGTGTGAGGCCGGTCGGCTCGCCTTGACCGGAAGGCCAAGCCGGCGAATTTCGCCCTCGCCGGGCGGGCGGGAACCGCTTGGATGCGCCGCCCATGACCGATCACTCCCGAACCGACGAGGCGCCGTGGCGCGCCGGTTTGCAGAGCGCGCGCGCGACGGCGCTGCCGGGCTTCGTGCTCGTGTGCGCGGCGGCCGCGGTCGTCGTGCTATATTATCGGAACGCGACCATGCACGCATGGCTGGAGGAACTGGCGCAATTCCGGGTGCGTGGCGGGTTCTACTACTCGGCGGTGTCGACGGCGCTGTTCGCGGGCATCATCCCGTTTCTTTACCTGCGGGCGAGTCCGTCGACCCGCGCGTTGCATCCGTGGCCGCATCTGGCGTTCTTCGCGCTGTTCTGGGGTTACAAGGGCGTCGAGGTCGACCTGCTCTACCGCTTGCAGGCGGCGCTGTTCGGCACCGACGTGAGCGTGCTGACGCTCGGGAAAAAACTGCTCTTCGACCAGATCGTCTACAACGGCATGTTCGCGGCGCCCTACGGCGTGCTGGTCTATGCGTGGAAGGACGCGGGCTTCCGCTGGGCCGGGCCGCTGGCGGATTTCAAGCAGCCGCGCTGGTATGCGCGCCGCGTGCTCCCGGTGATGATCGCCGTCATGGGCGTGTGGGTGCCGGCCGTGCTTTGCATCTATTCGATGCCGCTGGCGCTGCAGTTGCCGCTGAATTCGCTGATCAACTGTTTCTGGGTGATTCTGTTCTCGCTCCTCATGGTGCGGCAGGGGCACGGGCAGAAGTGACGGCGCCCCGCGGACTAGTGATTTGTAGGGGCGCAGTCTTGCTGCGCCCCTACGTCGATCCTGACGGAGGCAGGCGGGACGCCTGCGCTACTTTTCCCGCATCAGCGCGGGTGCGCGAGACGGCGTGGGTTTCTGCTGATGCGCCCTGCGGCCGGGAAGGCGGTTGCACGGGGTGATTGGTCCGGACAGCCTATGGCTTCCGCCGCCCGGCTTGTGCTAGGATGGCGGGCTTCGCCGTGAACACCGTCGCCGCTTCCGTTCCGTCCGCCACCCTGCCGCCGCTCCTCGCCTTGATCGGCAATACGCCGCTCGTCGCGCTGCCGTTTCCCGACTGGGGCGTGACGCTGCACGCCAAGGCGGAGTTCCTCAACCCGAGCGGCTCGATCAAGGACCGCCTCGCCGCCTGCATCCTGCTCGACGCCCGCGAACGCGGCCTGTTGCGCCCGGACTCGATCATCCTCGAGTGCACGAGCGGCAACACCGGCATCGCGCTCGCCATGGTCGGCACGGCGCTGGGTTACCGCGTGAATATCCTCATGAGCGAGGGCGCGAGCGTCGAGCGCCGCCACCTCATGCGGCACTTCGGCGCCGAGTTGCAGTTGTTCAAGCCCGTCGACGGCTACGGCACGGGGATCGCGCTGAGCGAGGAGATGGCCGCGGCCGATCCGCGCATCTTCCTCCCGCGCCAATTCGCCAACCCGATCAACGCCCAGGACCACGTGGACCACACCGGCCGCGAAATCCTCGCGCAACTGCCCGGGCGCATCGACGCGTTCGTCAGCGGCTACGGCACCGGCGGCACGCTCAACGGCTGCAGCCGCGCCCTGCGCGCCGCGCACCCGCACCTCAAGGTCGTGGCCATGGAGCCCGCCGAGGCGGCCATGCTCTCCGGCGAAATGCCCTGCTGCCACAGCATCGAGGGCGTCGCTGGCGGCTACCTGCCGCCGCTGCTCCGGGGCGTGCAAGTCGACTGGCCGGAAAAAGTCTCCAGCGCCGACGCGCTCGCCATGACTCGCCGCCTCGCCCGCGATTTCGGCCTGCTCGTCGGCACCTCGTCCGGCGCCAATGTCATCGCCGCCCTTCGCACGGCGAAAAGACTCGGCCCCGACGCCCGCGTCGTCACCATTCTCTGCGACCGCGCCGAACGCTATTATTCCACAAAACTTTTCGCGGAAACCCCCGCCTCGTCCGTCTAAGCTCTGG
>CAYYVB010000131.1:0-355 GCA_964475035.1 uncultured Opitutaceae bacterium
GGACGGATGCCTTCAAAGGTGGTCGCCGTCTGACGTTCGCCCGAATTGTAGGAGAAATCCTTGTGCTGCGGATCGGTGGTGCGGCTGGGGGCTTGGGCGGAAGCAATGGCGTTCATGGTGGGAGGGGTTGAGCAAGCTGGGGCGTGTTTGAAAATCGATGGGACGGGTTATCGCGAGAGTGGTCCGGCAGCGCTCTCACCGGCGCATAGCATCGAAGCGCCTGCGCGGTCACGGTGCCGACGGTTTCGTGGCGGTTGAAATGGTCGTAGATACGGCGCCGTTCCTCGACCGTCGCCGCCAGCGCGCGCTCGCAGGCCGCGGCCAAGGCCTCAAGGTCGCCGTGCGGGTAGCGCAC
>CAYYVB010000131.1:365-8235 GCA_964475035.1 uncultured Opitutaceae bacterium
GCCCTCCCCAGCGAGAATCCTCGGACACCGGCACCATGCCGAGACAGCCCGACCAGAACGGCCGGTCCGTGTGGCTCGCGCTCATGCCGCGCGTGGCGAATTTCCGACCTTCGGGACAGACACTCACCTTGAATCGCGCCGCCAATTCGTGCCGCTCCCCCACCCCGACCGAGTGGTCATGGATGGCCGTGAAGCGGTCGCCGAAACGTTGTTGGAGAAAATCGATCTGCCGCCGCCGGTGCGGCGTCACGCCCATCTGCGAACCGAGGAACAGGATTCGCTCCTCCGGCGCATCGACGAACGGTGAGGCGAACGGCAGCACATTCGCCACCCAGCTCCGGTGCACCGTCAGGCAATCCGGCCGCAACTTCGCCGCATGCCTCGGGTCCAGCGGCGACTCGTCGTGGATCAGCACGTCCAGATGCGGCGCGATCGCCCCGAAGCACGGCATCTCGCGGCTCGCCTCGTCGTAAGCGTAGAGCAGCACGCGCATGCCCATCCGGCGCAGGAATCCGAGCAACTGGGGCGCGACCGCGGCGAACTTCTGCGGATGCTGGGCCATGCAGATGAACCAGCGCTCCTCCTCCATCGCCGGCGCCAACCGCGTCAGCGCCGCCAGACCGCTCGCCCCGACGACCCAGGCGTCGAGAAACTCGATCTCCGGATGCGCGAGCGCGGCGAACACGCGCGCATTTTCGACATGCCAGTCATGATCGAGCCGCGCCTTCTGCATCAGTGCCGCATCCCGCGGATTGCTGACTTTGTCCGAGAGATCGACCGCCCCCGCGGCGGCGACAAAGTCGGCCACCGGCTGCAGCTCCTCCGCCCAAGGGCAGAAGTGGATGACACGGACTCGACGGCGGAGCGCGGTGGACATGGCGGCGAAGGATCACGCGGCCGACTCGGCGACCAGCGGCGCATCGGCTGGGATCTCGCCCTGTGCGAAGGCGCGCAGCCGGGCTTCGGATTTTTCCACACAATAGTGCCTCAGGAAGATGTGGAGGAAGCGCTGGCTTTCGCCCTCGCGGTTCAACCTGAGCCCGTGCCGCAAGATCGCAGCGAGAGCGGCCTGCACTTCCTCCGCGCTGTGCGCCTCGTGGGTAAATCCGAGTGAGCCGAAGAAGGACCGGCCGCAGAGGACCACTTCGCGACCAAGGGCGAGCGCCTCCAATCCAGCCTGAGAGTTCAAAGTCACACAGGCCTGCGCCTGTCGGATGAGATCAAAGGTATGCAGCTGATTTTCGGCGTCCACGATGCACCGCTCACCCAGGCGGGCACGCACGGCGGCGAACCGCTCATCAGCCTGCAACCACTCGAGGGTGAGCTGGCGGAAATACGGCTCGGGATTGGGATTATGCGGGCTCTCCTTGGGATGCAATTTGACCACCACCCGCGCCCCCAGACGCTCCGCTGCCTCGGCGGTCGCGATGATGGCGTCGACCTGATGCGGCAAGCTGCCGCGCCGGCCGTAAAGCACCGCCGCGTCGGTCGAGACTTGGGCCAGATAAACAAGGGTCGCGCCGTCAAAGGGTGGCAGAGCCGACGCGGTCCGGCTCAGATGCTCCGCCGACTTGTGTTGGTCGACGCTCGCGAAATAACCGTCAACCGTCTCGGCCGCCGCTTGGGCCGATACCGCGTCGCGCCACCGATGATAGAATTGCGCCGGCAACGCGGAATTGACGGCGATGCCGGTCGAGTTCTCCCAACCCAGCTTGCCGCGATGCAGCACGTTCTCCAGCGAGATGACCGGCACGCCGGCGGCCAGTGCGACATGGCGCATGACCGCCGCGATCAAATCGTATCCCTGGGCGAAGATCACGCGCTGCGGTCGGTAGAAACGGAGGAAATCCTGCGCCTCAGCGAGCAAGTTCACCGCCTCGCCAAAGACGCGCTCGATGGCGGCGAATTCCCCGTCGCTCTGGCCGGTGATCCTCTCGGGCAATTTTCGCAGCGAGGTCGACAACCGATACTCACAGATGTCCCAAAGCTTGAACCCTTGGTATGTCCAGGTGCGGAAGTTTTCCCGGCTCAGGTCGATGAGCGGACGTTTGCCCGCGGAGCGGAAACCGGAGAAGACCGCGAGCAAGCCGCCGTCCCGGAGCTCGGCCCGGACCATCTCGACGAAGTCGAAGTTGAACCAAGGCTGATAGACGAGCACGCAACGACGCGCCGGCAGGTCGGCGTCAACGCCGAGCGGCTGGGCATGACCCGCGGCGACCGAAAAGGTAGCCAGCAGCAACCTCAGCCTCGCGTCGTAAGGCACCGTATGGTCACCGGTAAGCAGACGTAAAAGCCCGAGAGCGTCCGCCGCACTTTTTCGCATCATGGCGCTCCGCAGCAGTTGTTGGTAAGCGGCAATGTTCGACGACGCCGTCTTTGCGGCCGGCAGCAAGGGTGCGCGATCCGCGTCCGAACCTGCACGGTAGATGGGGTCGAACGGCGCCGGCAGGGCCTCGCCGGCGGCCAGCGACTGCCAGATCCACTTCCCCGCCTCCGGCATAATGAACGCCGGCGAGTGGCGCGCGGCGTTGGCGAGAAACGCCTTTCGCGCTTCGGGTTGGGTCAATTGATCCAACTTGGCCACGAAATCCTCGGCTTCATAGGGCGCGACAACACCCAGACCGAGACGGCTCACGAATTGGCTGGCAGCAGTGTCGGGATGACCGAGCACGAGCATGGGCGTGTGCGTTTGCAGCAGGAACACCATGCGCGAGGGCAGGCTGAGGCGGGTGAGCCATTCGTTTCCCTCGGTGCCGTCGAGCTTGCCGCTCGGGACGACGACGAAGGGATAATCGACGAGCCGGGCCGCCAGTTCGCTCTCGGGCAAAAAGCCGCGCGCGAAGATGCCGTCGCGCTCGTATTCCTTCGGGTCGGCGGGCAGCCACGCGCACTTGGCGTTGCCGAACCAGTCGAGCTGCAACCCGGCCGACCGGACGAAGGCGCGGAGTTGCGCGAACTGGCCGGCGGACCAGACGTTGCCGACGAGCGCGGCCCGGCGCGCGGGGCGATCCTTGGTGGGCGTCCAGCGGTTGACATGATGGCCCTCGCGCGAGGTCAGCAGCGGCGGCATGACGTCGAAGGGCAGGTCGAACTTCGCCTCGTAGGCGTCGCGCATCTCGGGCGAGATCACGAGCCGCAGTTGCGCCGCCTCGAAGAGGAGGCGCGCTGAGCCGTGAGGGATGCCCTTCGCGAAGAGCGTCTGGTCGTCCATCACGTAGGCGCAGAGCGGCGCCCCGGTCAGCCGGCGCGCGAGCACGGCGCGGCGCGTGTCGGCCTCGTAGAACGGCACGCAGAGGATGCGGCGGACCGTGTAATTGGAGAGCAGTTCGCGCACGTGCGCTTCCTCCTCGCCCGGCTCCATCGGAGCGGCGTCGAGGTAAAGGTGCGTGGCAGTGAAGTTCGTCTGGCCCTCGTAGAGCGTGTGGCTGCGGAGCGTGACGAACGGGCCGCTGCCCTCGAAGTAGCGCTCCAACAACACGCCGGTGCCGTGGCGACGGCAGACCTCGTTGTGCGTGATGAGCAGGTCGACGACCGGTCCCGGCTTCGTGAGCTGCGCCGCGCGCGCGCGAAGTTGGGCGACGCGCTTGGGTTCGAAGTTGGCCGCTTCCAGCTTGGACAAGAACGCCTCGACCGTCGTCGCCAGGCCGAAGCCGAGCGCGCCTTCCACCACACGCGCCGCGACCGTCAGATCGTCCGGCGCGCGATACGCCGCGCGCAGCAAATCGCTCAAGGCTTCCTCGGGCCGGCCCAAGGCTTGGCGGCAATCCGCGAGGAACAGCCAGTCACGCAGCTCGATGGCGCCGAGCAGGACGACCCGGCGCATGGCGTTGAGCGCGTCCTGCGGACGACCGAGCGCGACGAGGATTTCGGCGAGCAAGCGCCAGCCGGTAACGTCTTTAGCGTGGGTCTTGAGGTAGGCGTGCACCGCTTGCGCCGCTTCCTTCATGCGACCGGCGGCGAAGGCCGCGCGCGCGTTCTGCACCACGGGGTCCTCCGTCGGACCTTCCAACGTGGCGAGCGCCTGCGCGATCGCCGGAAGTTGCGGGTGATCGGGCACCAGCGTCCGCAGCATGGTCAACACTTCGCGTCCCAAACCGGCGTCAGTCGTGGCAACCGCCATGCGCGCCGTGACGAGCAACGCGCCGACGTGATTGGCATCTTGCCCGAAGACCGACTGGACAAGGCCGGCGGCGATGGCGAGCTGACCGGCGCCGATCGCCTGATCGGCCGCCTTGACGCGCTCATCCAACACAGGTTCGAAGCGATAGAGTCCGGCTTCGGCGTTCGTGGCCACGTAACCAGCGCGGGCCAGGTGGCCGCTGACTTCGTCGGCGTTCGCCGCCTCCGCATCACGCCACCAGAGCGCCGGGCCGGCGGTAAGATCGGCGGCGAGCAGTTCCTCGCCTGTCGCAGCGAGAAAAGTCGCCGGCTGACCTGCGGCGACGACGGTCGCCCGCGGCAAGGTAGCGAGCAGGCGCGCAAACGTGCCTGACAGGTCCGGGCCGAGCACGGTCACGCTCTCCTCGGCGCGGTGCAACTCCTGCACCGTCTCGTAGGCGAGGGTCTGCACCAGCAGGTCGCGCTGGTCGGTGAAGGAGAGCTGCATGCGCTCCGGCGCAGGCAGCGGAAATTCCGCCGGGGCCACACCGTCGAAGGCGAGGCGGCGGAAGAGCTCGCGGCGGCGCGCGGCGTTGAGCGTGCGCTCGAACCAAGCGCGCCCGGCCGCGCCGCAACGGCGGGTCTCCTCGGGCGAAGCGAGCAGGTCGCGGGCGACCGCGATCAATTCGTCGACGGCGCGATAGGTGGCGAATTCGCAGCCTTGCGCGGCAAGTTCATCAAGACCGGAATCGGCGCCGAGCGCGTCGGTGAGCACGAGACCGCCGGCAGCCAGCACCTCGAAGAAGCGCAGGTTGAGATCACCGTTGAGGCTGCAGTTGAAGCCGACCGTCGCCCCGGCGTAGGCGCGCAAGGCCTCGGGTTGGGCGACTTGGCTGACCTGCAAAGGAAGTTTCGCCGCGCGCAACGCATCGATCAGCCGGGTGCGGCGCGGATGGAAGCGGCCGGTCTGCCCGACGAAGGCGAGGCGGTCTTGGCGCGTGACTTTGCTTACGGCACTCGCCACGACCTCGTCCCCGTGCGGGAAGGTCAGACCAGGAAACCAGGATAGATTCTTGAACCCGGCGGCGGTGAAGATCGGCGCGTGGTGGCGGTCGTAGAGCAGCACGACGCGGTCGAAGGGCTCGGCGCTGGCATAGCGCATCATCGCCAGCAGCGGCGACGACATGTGGTGCGTGTCGGCAAGGAGCAGCACCTTCGGCCCCTTGAACGAACCAAGGTTGCGCGGCTGGTTGCGCCGGCTGGCGTCGACAAGACAGACGATGGCATCGGGCCATTGATCAAGCGGCAGTTTCGCGAGCAGCGGCGCGATGGAGTATTCTCCCACGGGCGTCGCGAGCGAGCGCCAGCGGCCTTGCGCGTCGCATGTGTCAGTCCAGTCGGGCCCGGCGTTGATCTGTTCGTCACCCAACTGCGGTGGGGCCATGTAGCGAGCGGACGAACCGGTCAGGAGAAGGACGCGCATAATAAGGTGCGCGCGAAAAGCACAACCCAAGCCAGCGAGCCCGGCGCCACCTCAACTCTTTGATTTCTCGGCCTTAGAAAATTTTTCCCGGCCGGAAACACTCGTCGCACGGGCGCACGAAAATGACACCGGTAAAATTTGCCGGCCGGCTCAGGTGGAGGCGACAGCGAAGCGCGTCTCGCACCAAGCGGTCCAGCACTGGCGGAGCGCGGCGGCGAAGCGGGCGGATTGCGCGGCGTGGTCGAGCAGGTCGCTGGCGCTGACCTCAGCACGCAGCGCGCTACGGGTGCGAGCCAGCGCGGCGCGGTCACGGACTAGGCCGGCGGCGAGCGTGACGTAGTCGTCCTCGCTCGCGGCGATCCACTCGGGATGTCCGACCGCGGTAAGGAGGCTGGCGCTGACGCGCGCGAGGTGGCGATCGCCGCGGAGCGTGACGACCGGCACGCCCATCCAGAGGGCTTCGCAGGTGGTGGTGGTGCCGTTGTAGGGGAAGGTGTCCAGCGAGACGTCGACGCGATGATACAGTGCGAGGTGGTCCGAGGTCCGTTCGGTGCGCTCGATGAGTTCGACGCGTTCGCGCGGGAGACCGCAGGCGGCGAGGCGCGCGTGCCAGCGTTCGCGGGTTTCAGCGCAGCCCATGCCACGGCCCTTGAGGAGCAGACGGGAGTCCGGCACAGTGGCGAGGAGGCGGCTCCAACAGCGCAGCGTGGTGTCGCTGATTTTGCCAAGGTTATTGAAACAACCGAACGTGATCGGCGCATCCGGTGCGGCGAGAGCCGGCAAGAGCGCCACGAGAGGCGCGTTCGCGGGCGGTTGGTAGCACCACGCCGTCGGGGCGAAGCGCACGAGCTGCTCCGTGGCAAAGGCATCGGCGTCGCCCACGGGATCGGCGATGGCGTCGGTGAGGCGGTAGCGGATCGCGGGCACGCCGGTGGTGTTGGGATAACCAAGGTAGGTGACCTGCACGGGCGCGAGGTGGCGGGCGAAGAGCGGCAGACGATTCGTCATGCCGGTGTGCGCGGCAAGGTCGACGAGGAGATCGGGCTGGTCGGCGCGGATGATTTTCTCGACGGCCGGATTGGGCTGGCCGACGAAGTTACGCCAGACGGCGGCGATTTCCTTCAGGCGCGCCGAAGTGGCGTCCTCGCGGAAATGGTCGTGGTAAAGATAAAGCTCGAACGCGGCCGGATCGAGGTGACGCAGGAGCGGCTCGAGGAAATAGGCGCAGGAATGCGTGCGCAGGTCCGGCGAGAGGATGGCGAGCCGCAGGCGGCGACCGGGCTCGGGCACGTGCGGAAATTCCGGCGGCTCGAAGCCGCCGACGGCGCGGCCGAAGGCGACGTGCTCGGCGAAGAGGCGTTCGCGCGGGAGGTGCTCGAGGTAATTGAGCGTGAAGAGCCGGTAGCTGTGCGCGTCGAAGTGCCGCGGCTCG
Organism: uncultured Opitutaceae bacterium; assembly: GCA_964475035.1. GTDB lineage: Bacteria > Verrucomicrobiota > Verrucomicrobiia > Opitutales > Opitutaceae > Didemnitutus. Next base: position 7,379 of record CAYYVB010000131.1, read on the forward strand.
CGGGCGAGGAAACGGTCGTAGGCCGCGATGGCCTCCTCAACGCGGTAGCTTTGCTGCAAGGCCTGCGCGCGACCGAAGTGGGCCTTCGCGTAGTTGGGGTCGACGGCGAGTGCGCGGTCGTGGCACGCGAGCGCATCGGCGGTTCGGCCATAGACGCTGAGCGTGAGGCCGTAGTTATACCAACTGACGGCGTTCTGCGGATCGAGGGCGGTGGCGCGCTCGTGGCATTCCACGGACTCCTTCAGGCGGTCCTGCGCCTTGAGGCAGTAGGCGAGGTTGTTCCAACCCTCGACGAAATCAGGTTGCTGCGCGAGTGCGGCGCGGAAATGCGGCTCGGCTTCCGGTGCGCGGCCGGCGGCCATGCAGGCGAGGCCCAGTCGCATGGCGCATGGGGCGGAAGCGGGGTTGAGTTGGCGGGCGCGGGTAAGGAGCTCGATGGCATCGAGGGCGCGGCCCTGCTGGAGGGCGACGACACCGGCGAGGTGCATGGCGTCGAAGTGGCGCGGCGAAACGGCGCGGATGCGTGTGTAGGCGGCCAGCGCCTCCGGGAGGCGACCTGCGCGGTGGTGCGCGATGCCTTGCTGGAGGAGACTTTGGAGCTGGGCCGGAGTCATGCGCCGAAACGCGAAAACCCCGGACCGCAGGCGGGCCGGCTCGGGTGATTCGCTGCCCCTCCCATCGGCACAGGACGCCGTAGCTGTAGAAAAACATTCAAGTGGCTGGCAGCAGCGCCGATGTCGGAGACGCGGCGGTGTGCGATCATCACAGCGCCGTTGTGACCACACCTCCATGTCCCCTCCTCTCTCGACATCCGCGCCGGCGAGGGTCGCCTACGACGACCAGGAAATCCGCAAACG
>CAYYVB010000132.1:0-8184 GCA_964475035.1 uncultured Opitutaceae bacterium
GAAGTCGTATTTGAAGTCCACCCGAAGCCGCGTAAAGCCGAATCCCGCCGGCAAGGCGCTGCTCATCCGGACCAGTTGATTTTCGGCGTTATAGGTGTAGGTCCACACGCCATCGGCGGTCAGGTTGCCGTCTGCATCGTAGTCGAAGTCCTGCTGCGCAGCGGGGATGAACCAACCGGGAGTGACGAGCGTCTTGATCAGATCGGCACCGCCGGTGCCGCCGCCCGCTTTCGCGGCATAAACGGTGGCCGTGCCACGAGCCGGACCGGCGCTATTGGCGGGCACAAGGTCGGCGGCCCAGGCACGATCAGCCGGGTTCTTGTTCGTGGAGCTGGCACCGGCCACGGCGACCGTCGCATCGGCGGCAGCCGTGCCGGTGATGCGCACAGTGTTGTTTTCGCGCCTGGTGTATTGGTTGCGCGAATTGGTCGTGTATTCGTCGTCGGCGGTGCCGGCACTGCCCGTCGCCCCGGAGGTCGTGCGATTGCCGAGCGAGTCGTAACGGTATTCGAAGCGCCGTCCGGGCAGCTCGGACTCGGAAGCCGGGAGCGCACCTGCGGCGGGGACAGTGTCCCCGCGATACATGGCGGCAGTCTGGAGTTCGCCGCGGGTATTGTAGGTGTAATGGTTGAACACACTGGTGTATGCGGGGGGATAGTAATCGGCGAACGCGCTGCCGCTCTGCTTGGCGGTCTTGCGCTGGCCGGCGGCGGTGTGCGTGAAGTCAAAGCGACTGAGCGTGGTCGCGCCCCATTTGGACTCCAGGTGGCTCATCAGATCGCGACTCCCCTCGTAACCGCGCGACACGGCAAAATCGCTGCCGACGGTGTAGCCGTCGATCAACCGCGAGTCAGGTTCGTAGGCGTAGATGAAGTCGCGCATCGCGCCGCTCCCGGTCTGGCTGCGCACGCCCGCGAAGCGCTGCTGGTTGGAATAGACATGGCGCACTTGGAGATCACGCGCGAGGTCGCCGGACACCCCCAGGTCGTAGCCGGCGGGCCGGCCGGCGAAGGTGCCGCTGGTGTGGGAGCCGAAGGCCGCACCGGTGCCGGTGGTCGCATCGTAGCGATAGGTGAGGCGCCGTGAGCCGAAGAAGGCGGGGAGCACTTCTGTCTCCGTGCGCCACGGGGCCGTAGGCTGCGGGCTGAACGTGCGGCTGCCGGTGCCGTCGATCACCGAAGCCAGCTGACCCAGGCGGTTGTAGGTGTAGGTGACGCCGGACGTGGGGATCGCCTCCGCAGTGTCGTTGTAAGCGACGGTGTGCAATTCGCCGGTGTCGTTGTAATAATCGTAAATGGTCATGAGCTTGGTGCTCGAGGCGGTGAGCGAGCGTGCCCATTTGCGGGTGGAGAGCTGCCCGCGCTGGTTGTAGTCGAACTCCACGGTGTTGGCCGCCGCGTCGATTTTCTTCCAGAGCAGCGCGCTTGCCGGATCGAATGCCCAGGTGGTCGTGTCGGCGGTGCCGGTGGTGTTGGTGGGCCAGGAAACGTTGTTCCAATTGCTGCCCGCCCGGTAGGTCTTCATCGCGGTCTGATCACCGTAGGTGTCGTAGACATACTCCTGCGGATAAGCGGCGGCGCCCCACTGGTGGGTCAGCTGCCCGCGCGAGTTGTAGGCGAAGCGGGCGACGCTGTCGTTGGCGTCCTGCGACCAAGCGACGCGACCGGTGGTGTCGTAACCGCGACGCAGAACAAAATTACCGGCCGCATCCTTGATCGATGCCACGAGTCCAGTGTTCGGGTAGTAGGCCGTGATCGTTGTGCCGGTGCGCGGATCGACATCATCGATCTTGCGGCCGAGCGCATCGTAATCGGTATCGAAAGTCAGTCCGTCCCGCGACACGGTTTCCATGACATAACCGTTGATCGTCGTCTGCGAGGCCACGGTGCAATTGCAGGGCCCGATCGTGGTGGTCTTCACGACTTTACCGGTGCGATTCACTTCCGTGTAGCGCGTCACGACATTGCCATCAAGGTCGACTTCCTGTTCCTCGGCCAGACGCCCCGCGCTCAGGCCAGTAAGCCGGGTGCGCCGCGTCGTGGTGTATGAAGCATCGCTGCCGAAGCTCGGATAGATGGTTTGCGTGGAAACGGCCCACCAGATGCCTTCGATGGGCTCGAAGTGGAAGTTCGCCCCAGTGACGCGGTCAGTCGAATTCAACTGGAGTCCATTGTTGTTGAGATCCAGGCCGGTGAGGATGACACGACCCATCGGGTCATATACGTAGCGCGTGGGCGCAAAACCGGTGCGCGTGGTTTTATAAAGGCGGCCTTTGCCAATCGTCGCATCGTCATAGAAGTTTTCCTCGACGTAATTCACTTGTGCGGAGGGCGAGAAGCCCGGGCGCTCGTTTCTGACCGGACGTCCGAGCCAATCCGTCCACATTTTGCTCCAACGCGGAGAAGAGGCCGTGCCGTGATTGATCTGCATGCGGCGGCGACCATCGCTCTCGACGCCGTAAGAGAAATATTGCGGGAAGGCGGCACTGCCAGTGAGGGAGTGAAGGCGCCCGTCGGGTCGGACTTGCTCCTCCTTGTCGCCGTTGTCCGGGGCGGGGGCGATAATCCGCCGAGTCCGGGGATTGGGGTAGCTGATGGTGGTCTTGCCCAAGCCGGCCGGAGTAACAGACGTCTGCCGGCCAGCGGTGTCGAACTCCGCCGAACTGACGATTGTCTCGGTGAACGCCGGGTCGGTGGAGGTGAGCTGCTCGTGGGTGACCAAGCCAGCGGCATTCCGCGTGAATATCGTCTTCAGGGCATGGGCGAGCGGCCCGCCGGCGGCCTTCGTCACCGAGTCGACCCGGCCGGCAGCATCATAGCCAAAGATCAGCTGCACCCCTGTTTCGTCCGTTTCGGATTTCTTTTGATCTCCATTCCAGACGGTGGTGTGCACGCCGTTGGCAGATGTGGTGCGGGTGACGACGCGGCCAAGATGGGTGGAGTCATAGAGTTCGCCGTGATTGGTGTTAGTGGAGGTGATGATGGACCAAGCCGAGCCGTTCCAGACGCGGGATTCGGTGCGCACGACCAAGGCGCGGGAATCGCGAACGGTCACCTCCATGGTTGATTTGAAGGCAATGAGGTAAAGGTCGTCGATATCATAGCCAGCCTCGGTATCCCGGAGCACGGCGCCGGCAGAAAGAGTGGTGCCGGTGATGACGGCGAGGCGGCTCGCGGTGCCGGTGCCCGTGCCGGCAGCGCCGGACTGGGTGAACGTGCTACCGTCCCACGTGCCGCGTTGGTAAAGATAGGCCATCTTGACACCGTCGGGACGGGTGAGGGCGTGAAGTTGTCCGCGAAAGAAGGCGTCGGTTACATCTTCGCGATAGTAGGAGGTGATGGTTGTGAGAGCGTCGTTAGCGCTGGAGGAGTCCGCTCGCGTGGCCACAACCAGCGGCATACCGTTGGCCGTGTGGAGGGATTGACCTGAAGCGTTGAGATCTTCGTAAGTGGTGACGGAGCGCGCGACAAGGGTGCCGTCGACCCGTGTTTCCACCCGCTTGACGCGCGTGAGCCGGCCAAACGCGTCGGGATCGTATTCGTAAGAGGTGACCTCGCCGGCAGTGGGCGTGAAGCCGACTGGAGTCGCCGTGGCGCCAAACGGACGGAAGATGTATTTGACGACGCCCGTATTGAGGATGTTCGACGATGCGTCATGATATTCATAGCTTTCCCAGCTGCCGTTCGGACGAGAAGTTGATTTAAGAAAACCGTAGCTGCCGGAGTGCGAAGTGTCGGTATAGTAATCATAGGTGGTGGTGAGTCCGAAACTGGCGTCCCCTATCCGTTCGGTATTAAGCGTCTCTCCCCAACTGCGGGCGGAGTATGTCCGTTCAACCGTGACCGCAGCAGCACTTCCGGGCGTCTTCAGGCTCGTTGACTCCGTTCGGACTGCGGCAGTGCCGCCAAATGCACTGGTCTGCTCGGTAAGGACGACCGAACCGGCAGTGTGCCATGGCTGCGTTGTCCAAGTGAAGTGTGGCCATGAACCCGAACGAGTCAGCGTTGTCACGGCAGTGCGCACGACGCTCTGTCCGGTGGCGGTGTAACTGACCAGATCGCGAGTCTCGTGGGTAATCTTCAATGAGGTCGAAGATGCTGCCGGTTCCACGACATAGGTTGAATAAGGTTCGCCGGCAAAGGTGCGCGGCCAGGTGGAGCCCTGAATCTGAGAGGGGTAGTAGAATTTCACCGCGTAGGAACTCGCGGAGAGAGTAACGATATCGACGGCGGTCTGTTTGGCCAAAATCTGCCGCAAAGCGCCACTGGTGCGATACACCTCGATTTCATCCGAAGGGGATTCGTAACTTAACGCCGCGGGGGTGAATAGGGTCGACCAGCTGGAACCGAGTCCCGTATCGACGAGCAGGATGGAACCCGCGCTCGATCCGTTGAGCAAGGAACCCAAACCGAGCTGCCAAAACACGCGCCCCGATCCGAGATTAGAACTCGCGCCGGCCGGGCCCGGGAACCGCAAAGGCGGTAGGACGCGAACACTCAACGTTCCGTGGAAAACCCCGCCATAACCGGTCGCCGCGTAGCGCTGCCGCAAAACGCCGTTGATCTCGATGTCGAATCCCGGCGGCGGAGCGAAATTAACATAGTAGGAGTTCGCATGCTCGACGCCGACCGAGAGCAGATAGCGCTTGCCGGGTTCCATCTGCACGGTGGTCTGGCCGGTATCCAGCACCCCAGCGGACCAGAGTTCGGCGTAGCCGTTGTAGCTGCCGTCGTTCGCCGTGGGGCTGGTAGGCAAGAAGTCAGCGCTGAGCGACAGAGAGCTGAATTCACCAATTGGCGGAGCGGCGCCGCCGCCACCCCAGATCCGCACTGGCACACTTAAAGGCAATTCTTGCGCGGAGAGAAATGAGGCGCCGATCTTCAGCGTGACCAGGAGGAATAATGCGAGCTTGCGCATGGCAATGATCAGTTGGGGGTGGGACGGTGAAGGTTGAGCTTGGTTTGACTGCTCACGTCGTCCTGTTTGGGGTCGTTCTTATTCGTGCCTAACTGCTGCTCAATGTCGTCCGGCACACCATCGTTGTCGGCATCGCCGGGTGGAGCCTGTATGGTCCAGAAAGCGTCTTTGGTCGCGGCAAGGTAGTTGGCGTCGCCTGAGTAGGTGGCCCGAATCTGGTATGTGGCCCCGGCGTTCAAGTTCGTTCCCGGCCCGACCGGGGCAGAAGTCGCGACCAAGTGGTAAGTCACGGTCCCGGTCGGTGAAGGAACCGCGCTGGAATGCGGGTTGGAAAATACCGCATTGAGATCGGCCGCCTGCACGGAGTATGCCGAACCCGATGGTGTAATGGTCCGCGCGGCAAATGTTCCTGCCGGTGTCGCTTTCGTGACGGTCAGCACGGGAGCACTATCAGTGCTTTGCCAGCCCCATTGATTGCCGCTCCATGGATTGACGCTACCCCAGCTGAGAGCCGGGGCATCGGAGGCATGAGACCAAAGCACCCAAGTCCCGATCTGGTCGGCGAGGATAAGCGCGGAAGTGTAGGTGGCGGAGTTGGTGGGCGTCACCGGATGGTTGCGTTGCCAGAAGGATCCGCTCCAATTGAAATCTGGAGGCGAAGGATTGGCCCCCTGACCTCCGCCGGGGCGCTGCACCCGCAAGTAGAGTTGGCTTAAGTTGGCGTCTGGATCACTGCCTGATACTCGGAATTTCCAACTCTGGCCGAACTCCAGCGCAGTCGAAGCAGCTCCTGCCGCCACTCCGGCACTCACTGTGCGGCTCGCCAAAAGTGTATTGGTTCCATCAAGGATGGCTTGGGTGATGGTCGGGTTAGCATTGATCAGAAATAGCCGATCCACACTGGGTGCGGCTGCATACGTTCCATCGCCAGATTGCGCTGCGCGCACTGTCACATTACCCGTGCCGGTGAAAGTAAGTGTCGCGCCACTCACGGTCGCTGGTCCGCTCAGCACACTGAAACTTACGGGCAAGCCTGAACTCGTAACTGCAGAAAGTGCAATCGAGTTGGCATCACGGTGCACAGTGCCTGGATTCGGGAAAGAGATCGTTTGCGAGGCCTTGGTTACCGTGATCTGGACAGTGGAGGAGTAAGTATTGGCACCGTTCGAATCGTTCACCCATGAACGCAAATTCCAGACGCCGGTCTGGTTGAATGTGAAAACCGCACTTCGCGTGGAACTGCCGCCACTCCCCACCGGCCCACCCATGAATGGCTCGCCAGAGGCGAAGCCGCCCTGCCAATTCCAAGTCCCGTCTGGTCGCTGGATATCAAGATTATGGGTTGTGATATTTCCCTCCGCATCGGTCGCGTGGCTCGTGATTGTCAGAGCCGTGCCCAAGGCAATTGTCTGGGCTGAAGGAGAGGTAAGCGTGTTGGATGGCGCGGTATTGGGTGGAGACGTGATGGCGACTGTTGTAGTCGTGCTGTGGAACCACTCGTATGGTTCTCCGTTGGGGCCATAGTATGATGTGACCGCATAGGCCTCGGCGTAGTAATTCACCGTCTGCACGCCGTAATCAGTCGCGGATGCTCCGGCAGTGACAGAAGCGAAACCGGAATTGCTCGCGAAGAACGCCCCATTTTTCGTCACAGAAACGTCAATGTAACTGGAATGATAGGTGCCCTGCGCACTTACTGTATACGCTTGACCACTGGACGCTGAGCCGGGGTTGGCTGTCCAAGTTATGCCTGCCGCAACCTGAGCCGTGAGCAGCAGAAAATGGATAATGAACAAGGATGTCTTCATGGCTCATCAAAAGTCGGTCTTGCTCAGCCCGCCTCGCAGAAGCAGCAATTCACCCCGCGAGCTCACGATGATTCCGTTTTTGTCGATCAACAGAATCTGACCCGGAAACGGCCCGGATAACAACTGCGCCAGGGCACCACCCGTTCCTCGTTCGTCATAGATCAGTTCTCCCGGCAGGCGGTGGTCAATGGCCCACGCCTCTGCATTGGCAACTTGCTGGTCAAGACACAGCCCAAGCACGTTCATCGTAGCGTCGTCCGAAGCAATTGATTCGGCGACCTGAACGCTTGCAGGAGAATCCTTTGACCAAAGATAAATTACACTCCTTTTGTTCGGATCAATTCGTCCTAAAAGGTCACCACGTCCAGCTTGACGAAGAACCGAGTTCAAGGGCTGCCCGACCAGAGCTAAACGGCGCAGATACAGTTCCGCTGCCGCCTTGAGCTCCAGTGGAGCAGGGGAAGCTAGCACCTCACGGGTAATCTCTAGTGCTGTCGCGTCATACTCAGTCTGCAGCGCAACAGTCAGTAAGGATTGGTAGCCTTGCGGCTGGTCAGGAAACTCCGCGATCAAATTACGAGCCACTTCTGCGACCGCGGCCAAGCGGTCCGCGCGCGATTTCTTCATCCTGAGTGCGCGAATGAAATCCACCGTGCCGGCGATTTCCGCACGAAACTCTGTTGGCAAATTGGTGTTGGACCGCAATCTACCGGCAACAAGACTCAATCTCTGCTCCACGCCAGCCACGCCGGCACCCTCTGCGGCGAGTAGTGCCATGCCTTCCATGCGCCGCGCTTCGAGCGCTCTCTCCTCGTCAGGAAACTGTTCGTGGAAATCTCTGGCCCGATTCGCCACCGCCAGCCAGAATTCTCCAAACTGTTTTTTCTCTGCCCCAGACGCAGAAGCTGAAGGTCGGTTTGCCTCTTCCAGTGCAGCCTGCAGATGCGCCCAGCCACTGGCGGCATCCACTCTCCCCTGCTGTGCCTGCACCAGCCATGGAGGACTGATCAAGATGGCCGCCGAAATGAAGAGAATTCGTGTTAGCCGTGCCAGACATGGAGAGTCATTGCCGTCATTGGCACGCGCCTGACTCCTATTTTTAATAGATACCAAGAATTGCGCACAGGAATTATTTTTAGTCATTCGACTATATTTGCTAAGCTCTCATGAGGGTTGTCAGTCTACCGTTTTATCGGCCATGCAATGCATGAAGCGGACTGAGGTCTCGGGCAGGCCCATACTCGAAGACCATGCTTCCTATTTTTAGGAAACGTATCGAGGTCAACTATTCTTTCGTTATCTTAATGTTTATTTCTTAATAGATTATTAATCTCATCGCATATTTATGTTTACTTACCCTGTTTAAAGACGCTGCGTGTGTATTTTAGAACGCATGGTCGCATTATCCTATTGCTGGCGTATTGTTGCGACGGCACGCAGCACGCGTATGCGGCAGACC
>CAYYVB010000133.1:0-8157 GCA_964475035.1 uncultured Opitutaceae bacterium
GTCGAGGAGTTTGCGCAGGCGCTCGTTGAGCACCTTGGTCGAGATGCCCGGGATGAAGCGCTCGAGCTGGCCGGGGCGCGTGACACCGCGGCCGATGGCGGCGAGGACGGCGGCCGACCATTTGCAGCCGACGACGTCCTCCAGCCGCCGGTAGGCGGTGCGGTCGGGTAGGGAGAGGTAGGCGGGGCGGGCGCGCGGCATGGGGCAATTCAGCCACAAACCGCGTCGCGTTGCACGAGGGAACAAAACGGTGCCCCGTCACGGCTTTGTGCCCTCTGCCCGCGCGCGCGGATCCGTGGCATCCTGCGGTCGCATGAAAATCAAAGCCACGTTCTACCACGCCGGTTGTCCGGTCTGTGTCACCGCCGAGCAACAGCTCGCCTCCGCGCTCGATCCGCAGCGCTACCAAGTCGAATCCGTCCATCTCGCCGAACAGAAGTCGCGCCTCATCGAGGCCGAGCGCGCGGGCGTGCGGTCCGTGCCCGCCCTCGTGCTCGGCGGCTCGGTCTTCCACGTCAACCACGGCGCCGACCTCGCGGTGCTGCGCTGACGCACCGCGGCCGGCGCACGGTTTCCCGGCGTCGGGCGCGTTTCGCGCCCCCGGGAAACCGTTTGCGCCCGGGGCGCAGGCGGGTAGCGTCCGGCGCATGAGTGATTTTGCCCCCGCCGCGGAGGTCGCCTCCGCCCGCGACCTGCTTGCCCGGCTCAAGGCCACGATGCGCCAGACCATCAAGGGCAAGGACGACGTCATCGACCAGACGCTCATCGGCCTGCTCGCCGGCGGCCACCTCCTGATCGAGGACCTGCCCGGCGTCGGCAAGACGACGCTGGCCTACTCGCTCGCCCGCGCCATCGACGCGACGTTCTCTCGCGTCCAGTTCACCAGCGACCTGCTGCCGAGCGACGTCACCGGCGTGTCGATCTACGACGAGACGGTGAAGGAGTTCGTCTTCAAGCCCGGCCCCGTCTTCGCCAACATCGTCCTCGCCGACGAGATCAACCGCGCCACGCCGAAAACCCAGTCCGCCCTCCTCGAGGTGATGGATCGCGGCAAGGTCACCGTCGACGGCGCCGCGCACGCCGTCGGCTCGCCGTTCATGGTCGTGGCGACGCAGAACCCGGTCGACTACGAGGGCACGTTCCCGCTGCCCGAGAGCCAGATGGACCGCTTTCTCCTCCGCCTGCACATGGGTTACCCGCAGCCGGGCGACGAACTCGAGATCCTCCGCGCCGCCAAGACGAGCTACGACGCCATCGCGCTCAACCCCGTCGCCACGCGCACCGACATCCTCAAGCTGCAGGCGCTGGCCGGGAAGGTTTTCGTCGAGGACAGCGTGCTCGACTACATCCTGCGGATCGTCACCGCCACGCGCACCGAGGCGGAGTTCCGCGCCGGCGTCAGCGTGCGCGGCGGCCTCGCGCTGCGCAGCGCCGCGCAGGCCCGGGCGCTGCTGCTCGGCCGCGACTTCGTCATCCCCGAGGACGTGCAGGAGATGTGCGGCCCGGTGTTCGCCCACCGCCTCGGCCTCGCGCGGCAAACTTCGGACACACTGGAAGAGCGGCGCACGGTGCTCGCGGCGCTGAGGAGAATCGTCTCGGTGATCGCAACGCCGGAGTGAGTGCGGTGCGCTCAAGTAACAAGTTACAAGTGACAAGTAACAAGATGACGCGAGTGCAACTTTGGCGAGCTGCGGAACTTGTTACTTGGCACTTGCTACTTGGCACTTCGCGAGGCGCGTCATGAACGGCGACGCAGCGACATTCGCGTCTTCGAGCCCCGCCGAGTGGCATGGCCCCGGGTCGGATGACCGCGCGCGGCGGGTGTTCAGCTGGCGCGTGCTGCTGTGGTCGCTCGTGTTTCCGCCGAAGCGCCATCGCATCAGCGCGACGGTGCCGGGCGTGTTCCTCATCGCGCTCGCGATGGGCATCGGCACCGCGGCCTACAACACGGCGAGCAACATCCTCTTCATCACGCTCTCGCTCCTGCTCGCCTGCCTGCTGCTCAGCGGCCTGCTCTCGTGGTTCAACCTCATGGGCGTGTGCTGGCGGCTGCGTCCGTCCGGCCCGTGGCGCGCCGGCCACGAGACGCTTGTCACGGTCGACGTGCGCAACACGAAGGCCTGGCTGCCGACCTACGGGCTCTGGTTCGACCTCGCGACGCGTCCGCGGCGCCGCGCACCCGATCCGGCGCCGGACGAGAAGATCGACGTGAAGGCCGCGCTCGCCGCCGTCGAGCGCGACACGGTGCGCGGGCGGACCTTCCTGCGCGAGCGCATCGAGCCCCGCGGCGAGGTGGAGCTCGACTGGGTGCACCGCCCGGAGCGCCGCGGCGAGGTCGTGCTCGAACTCGAGGGCGTGGGCTCGTTCTTCCCCTTCGGTTTCCTGCGCAAGACCATCGGCACGGGCCTGCGGCAGCCGGTCCTCGTCTGGCCGGCGCAGGTGGATTACCAATGGAAAGGCGCCACGGCGGCGCTCGCCGGCACGCAGGGTCAGCGCCAGCCGCGCGCGGGTGCGGGCGAGGACCTGCTGTCCTTGCGCAAATACAACCGCGGCGACTCGCACCGCTTGATCCACTGGAAGGCCAGCGCGCGACTCGGCCAGCTCATGGTGCGGCAATTCGCGGCCGAGACGCTCGACGGCTATGTGCTGCGCGTCGACGCGGACGCGGCGGTGTGGACGCGGCCGGAGCAGTTCGAGCTGCTGTGCAGTTTCGCCGGCACGCTGGCGGAGGATTTGTTCGCGGAAGGCAAATTGCGCGCGGTGGCGGTGGGCGACGCGCCGTGGGCGGAAGTGCGGCGCGTGCGCGATGTGGAGGCGTTTTTGGACCGGCTGGCGCTGGCCGAACGGCAGGGAAGTAGCGCAGGCGTCTCGCCTGCTCCGGTCTTCGATGCAGGCGGGACGCCTGCGCTACGGCACGCCACCCGCAACCTCATCACGTTCGCGCCGGAAGGAGCGCGCGGTGTCACGGCCTATGTCGACGGCATCCCCACGGCCTCAGCTTAGCCTCGACGAGCTGCGGCGGCTCAAGTGGCTGCTCGGCGGCGCGCTGGCGCTCGTCTCAGTGTGGACCGTGTTCTTCCTCGATATCGAGGCGCTCGGCTTGGTCGCGCTCGTCAGCGCCGTGATCGCGGCGGCGGTCGTGTGGCCGCAGATGCCGGCGCGCGTGCCGGCGCTGCTCTGGCGGCTGGCGGTGCCGGCGATCGTCGCGGTGGTGGCGGCGGATTTCTATTTCAGCACCGAGACGCTGCCCGTGCTCATCCGGCTGGCGGTGCTGCTCGTGCTCTACCGCGCCGTCGCCTACCGGCGGAAACGCGAGGACCTCCAGCTCATCGTGCTCGGTCTCTTCCTCATCGTCGTGGCCGGCGTGCTGACGGTGGCGGTGGAGTTCGCGTTGCTGCTGCTCGTGTTCACGGCCTGCGCGCTCGGATTCCTCTTCGTCGTGACGCTGATCGACATGGTCGACACCGGGCCGAAGGTCATGCGGCCGGAGGAGATGCGCGAGGTGCCGGCGTGGGCGCGCGGCGGGTGGCGGCGGTTGTTCGCGCGGTGGCGCGCGGTGGCGGACTGGCGGCTCTTCGGTTTCGCGGCGGTGTTGTTCGCCGGCGTCGTCGGCGCATCGGCGATGCTCTTCGTGCTCATCCCGCGCTTCGAGATCGGCAGCAGCTTCTTCCTCGACAAATACATCACGCGCAAGAGCCGCACTGGATTCACGGAGACGGTGCGTTTCGGCTCGGTGACGGAGCTCGTGCAGGATAACAGCGTGGCGTTGCGCGTCGACCTCTCCGAGGGCCTGCGCGTGCCGGAAGACTTGTATTGGCGGCTGATCACGCTCGATGAATACACGCCGGAGGGGTTCAGGGTTTCGTCGTGGATGAAGGGATATCTGCTGCGCTCGGAGGTGTTCCGGCGGGTGTTGAACGTCGGCGGGGCGCACGCCGCCGGGCCGGTGACGGCGGGCGCGTGGACCGTCTATGTTGAGCCCGGCGTGAGCCGCTATGTGCCGTTGCCGGGTTCGTTCCACACCCTGCGCCTGCGCGAAGCGGCGGCCATCCAGATGAGCGCGCCGGCGCGGATTGTGGCACTTCGTTCCGAGCCGATGACGATGCTGGCCTACCAGCTTGACGGCGTGGCCACGACTCCGGTGGTGCGCGATGCGGGCTTCGCCAATCTGTTGCACGGGTGGGTCCACGGCGGACTGGGCGTGCGCGACCAGCGCAACTATGATGCGCGGGTCACGCTGGCCGGCCCGGTGGGACCGGCGAACGAGGCGGTGCTTGCCCGCGTGTTGCGGGAGATCACGGGCGGCGAGGAGCTGTCCGCGGCGGCGTTCGCTGAACGCGCGACGGCGTGGCTGCGCGAACGACATGCCTATGCGCTGTCGGCCAGCATCCCGCGCGGACCGGAGGATGACATCGTGAAGTGGCTCGCGTCGAACGAGCCGGGTTTCTGCGAATACTTCGCCGGTGCGCTGGCCGTGCTCAGCCGTGCGGCAGGTCATCCGGCGCGCGTCGTGGCCGGATTCCGCGGCGGCTCGCTGAACGCCTTCGAGAATTACCTCATGGTGCGCAACTCCGACGCACACGCGTGGGTAGAGATCTTCGACGGCACGGACCGGTGGTTCCGCGTCGATCCGACGCCCGGTGGCGCGGCCGGCGGGCCGGCGGCGGAGGTGGCGGCGCAGCGCGAGCAGGACAGCAGTTGGTCCGCGCGCATGGATACGCTGCGCGTGTTCTGGTATCGGCGCATCGTCAGCTTCGACGCGCGGCAACAGGTGGAGTTGGCCGACACGGTGAAGGGCGCGACGGTGTCGTTTTCGGATGCGCTGCGCGCGCGGCTCGATGCGTGGGCGAAGGGCTTCAAGGCCTGGCTCGCGGGACCGTGGGACTGGGCGCGCGCGGGCCGGACGCTGGGGTCGTTGCTCGTGGTCGCGGCGCTGGGCTGGGCCCTGTGGCGGGCGCTGGCGTGGGGACGGCTCAACTGGCGGCGCGCCGGGCAGATGGATCCCGTGCGGCGCGAGGCCGGGCGGTGGTTGAAGAGGATCGCGGAAGGCGGAAGGCGGAAGGCGGAAGGCTACAGCGCACAAGAAGACATGAGGCGAGAAGTGCGCGTTGAGCTGGAGCGGCTGCGCTACGGCCGGCGCGAGACGTGGCCGGAACCGCGCGGGGTGTTCCGGCGCGCGCGGCGGTTGAAGTGAGGGAAGGGCGCGGAGAAATCACGCGACCCGCCCTACAACGCGAGCGCGCTCAAGGCGTGCCGACTTGGAAGGTCGCGCCGGGGAGGCGGTCGCGTTTTTCCTTCCAGGCCTGCATGACCGCTTGGACGACGGGGGCGGCGTGGAGACCTCCGCCGTAGTTGGCGTCGGGCTCGGTGCTTTCCATCACGACAGCGATGGCGATCTGCGGATTTTCCACCGGGGCGAAGGCGATCATCCACGCGAGCTCGATCGTGCCGTCACGCGTGCGGCGCTGGGCGGTGCCGGTCTTGCCGGCGATGCGGAGCTCGTCGACGCGCGCGAACTTGCCGGTGCCGATCTGCACGCATTGTTCCATGCCCTGCACGAGGGCGGCGTAGTCGGCGGCGTTGAGGCCGAGGGGCGCGCTGCGCTGGCGCGGGCGGTTGGCGACGTGGAGGAGCGTGGGCTTGGTCTCGGTCTCGCCGCGAGCGAAGGAGGCGACGAAGGCGGCGACCTGCAAAGGCGTGGTGTCGAGGAAGCCCTGGCCGATCGACATGTTTGCAGTGTCGCCGGGGAACCACGCCTCCTTCATGCGCTCGCGTTTCCACGCGGGTGTGCCGACGAGCATGCGGTTGGTCTCACCGGGAAGTTCGATGCCGGTGGCGTGGTCGTAGCCGAAGCGGCGCGCCTCGGCGGCGAGCAGCTCGGGTCCGACGTCGAGGCCGTATTTGTAGAAGAAGATGTTGCAGGAATCGCGCACGGCGCCGATGAGGTCGCGCTCGCCGTGGCCGTAGCGGGCGTTGCAGGGGAAGCGGCGGTTGCCGACCATGAGGTAGCCCGGGCAGGTGGTGTGCGACTCGTCGCGGTCGACGGCGCCGGCGCGGAGGCCGGCGATGGCGGTGATGATCTTGAAGGTCGAGCCGGTCGGGTAAGCGCCTTGGATGGCGCGGTTGAGCCAGGCGCCGTTTTCCTCGATGGATTTGGCGGTGACCGTGGAAAGGCGCGGGACGAAGGCGTTGAGGTCGTAGGTCGGCGCGGAGGCCATGACGAGGACCTCACCGGTGCGCACGTCGAGGGCGACAGTGGCGCCGACCTTGCCGGCCATGACCTGCTCGGCGGCGAGTTGGAGCTCGATGTCGAGGCTGGTGGTGAGATTGCGTCCTTGGACGGGGAGGCGTTTTTCAACGGGAAGGTCGACCTTGTAGCCGGAGGGATCGACGCGGTAGATGGCGCCGCCGGCCTGGCCTTGAAGGTGTTCGTCGAACTTCCGCTCGAGGCCGTCGCGTCCGAAGGAGCCCTTCATCTTGAAGGTGAGCAGGTCTTCGCCGGGGAATTCCTCGGCCTCGGGGTCGTTGTCGATGCCGACGTAGCCGAGGACGTGCGCCGCGGCGGAGGCGTAGGGATAATGGCGCGTGCTCGAGGCATAGACCTGGAGCGGGGAATTCACCGGCAGGCGCTCGAGGAGGCGGGCGTATTCGTCGGGCGAGAGGTCGTCGAGGAGGATGAAGGGCAGCAGGAGCGTCTGCGAGAAATGGCGGTCGACGTCGCGGCTGCTGATCTTCTCCTCGCGCGCGAGGATGCCGTTGATCTGGTCGAGGTAGCGCTGGGCGACGGCGGTGCGGGCGATGCGTTCGAGCTGGTGCGCGGTGGGGCGCTCCTCGGCGGGGAGGGCGCGGTAGTTGCGCAGGACCTTGCTGAATTCGGCGCGCAGCTCGGGGCGGAGCTCGGCGAGGTTGAGCACGACGGAGAAGCGCGGGCGGTTGCCGACGAGGACCTTGCCGTCGCGGTCGTAGATGATGCCGCGCGGGCCGGGGACGATGACGCGCCGCTGGTTCTGGATGCGCTCGCGCTCGGTGTAGAGACCGCTCTTGAAGAGCTGCCGGTAAGCCATGCTCGAGGCGAGGGTGACGACGATCGCGGCGACGATGCCGTAGAGCACCAGCAGACGGGGCTGGCGGGAGGCATGGGCTTCGATGGTCGGGCGGCTCACGGAGGCGAAGGTGCGGACGAAGGACGAAAAATCAAAGCTCCACGCGGCGACCGGTCTCGGGATTAAGCCGCGCGATCTGCATCAGCCGCGCCTGCAGGGCCATGAACCACGGCGTGACCAGCCCGAGCACGAGTTGCGAGGCAATCAGGTCGACGAACAACCGCAGCCAGCCCTCGGCCGGGCGCGGGTGCGCGCTGATGAGGACGAAGGACAGCGCGAGGAAGAGGAAGAGGTTGGAGAACAGCGCGACGACGGTCGCGAAGATCGGCTCGTCGCGCGGGAAGCGACGGCGGCCGTAGATCAGCGCGGCGTGCACGAAGCCGAGCAGGACGACGTGCGTGCCGAACGGCGCGGGCGTCGTGGCGTCGAAGGCCAGCCCGGTGAGCAACGTGGTGGCGAAGCCGTGACGGACATCGAGCCGCAGCGCGCCGTAGGTGACAAGCAGTCCGCCGACGTAGAGCGAGACGGCGTGCGGCGCGAGGTAATGGTTGGCGAGTCCCGCGAGCCAGAGCAGGAGCAGATTCGCGAGGAAGACGAGCAGCCAGCGGAAGTCGCGTTGTTTCATGACGCGCGTGCTGCAAGGGGTCGTTGTCGGGCTCGGCGCCCCCGCTCTCCATCAAATGCCACGCCGCGCCTCATCTCACAATTCCTCCGGATTGAGCGGGACGAGGACGGTGACCTCGGTCAACGCGCTGAGGCGGTCGTCGAGGCGGACTTCGCCGGACTTGAACAGGCCGTCGGTCGACGGTTCGAGGACGATGATCTCGCCGATGGTCAGGCCGGGCGGGAAGACGCCGCCGAGACCCGAGGTGACGAGCCGTTTTGGCTGGTTGCGCGATGCGGAAATATCGACCGGGACAAACTCGACCGTGCCGCGCGGCGTGCGGAACGAATCGTTCAGGCCGCCTTGGTAGGAGATGGGGCGTGTGTCGCCCTCGGCGCTGGCGGCGACGCGGAAGGTGGGGCTGGTGATGAGGTCGACGACGGCGGTGTA
>CAYYVB010000134.1:0-8116 GCA_964475035.1 uncultured Opitutaceae bacterium
GGAGTTCGGCGGCATCTTCACCTTCATCCAGGAATTCCAGGGCTTCATCAGCCCGGGCATCCTCGCCGTGTGCCTCTTCGGCCTCCTCGTGCCGCGCGCCCCGCGGTTCCTCGGCTGGCTCGGCATCGTGCTCAACGCGATCCTCTACGGGGTCTTCAAGGAGACGCTCGACGTCGCGTTTCTCGACCGCATGGCGATCTGCTTCGGCCTCGTGCTGCTGACGCTCACCGTCGCGACACTGGTGCGCCCGCTCGCGCAACCGGTCGTGTTGCCCGTCCACACCGGCTACGACCTCACGCCCTCGCGCGGCGCCAAGCTCGCCGGTTACGGCGTCTGCGCGCTCACCGTCCTCCTCTACGTCATCTTCTGGTGAACACGTCCGCCCCCGACTCCGATCTTCTCACCGCCGCCCTGCCCGACCGCGTCTGCCGGCAGTTCGAGCTGCTCTTCCGCCAGCGGCCCACGCTGCTGGCCTTCGCGCCCGGCCGCGTCAATGTCATCGGCGAGCACGTCGACTACAACGGCGGCTGGGTGCTGCCCGCGGCGATCAACCGCTGCCTCGTCATGGCGGTGGCGCCGCGCAACGACGACCGCGTCCGTCTCGCGACGGCGGACTTCGAGGGCGTGATCGAATTCGACGGCAAAGATCTCGCCCCGGGACGCGCCAAGGATTGGAGCCGCTACGTCCGCGGCGTCATGGCCGGTCTCTCGCGCGCGGGCTCTCCGGTGCCGGGCTTCGACGCCTGCGTCGCCTCGACGATCCCCGTCGGCGGCGGCCTCAGCAGCAGCGCCGCCCTCGAGGCCGCCACCGGCCTCGCCGGGCTCGCCCTCAGCGGCGCGGAGATGAACCGCTTCGCCCTCGCGAAACTCTGTCAGCAGGCCGAACACGACTACGCGGGCGTGCCCTGCGGCATCATGGACCAAGCCGCCGTGCTCTGCTGCGAACCGGGCCACCTTCTGCTCCTTGATTGCGAATCGGAGACCTTCGTCCAGACGCCGATGACGACCACAGCGTGGTCGCTGCTCATCATCAACTCCGGTGTCTCGCACGAACTCGCCAGCGGCGAGTATGCCCGCCGCCGCGAGGCCTGCGAACAGGCGGCCCGACGTCTGCGCGTGCCTTCCTTGCGCCACGTCGCGCTGACCGAGCTCGAGGACGCGCTCGCGTTGCCCGGCCTCACGGAGGAGATGCGCCGTTGCGTGCGCCACGTCGTGACCGAAAACGACCGCACGCAACGCTGCGTCGCGGCCTTGAAAGCCGGGGAATTTCTCGCCGCGGGCCAGTTGCTCAACGCGAGCCACGCCTCGCTCCGCGACGACTACCAGGTGAGTTGCGAGGAGCTCGATTTCATCGCCGCCACGGGCCAGGCCGACGCCGACGTCGCCGGCTGCCGCATGACGGGCGGCGGTTTCGGCGGATCGTGCGTCGCTCTCGTGCGCCGCGAACAGGCCGAAGCCGTGCGTGAGCGCATCGGCGCGGCGTTCCAACGCCGCTACGGCCGCGTGCCCGCCTCCTTCGTCACGCCCGCCGCCGCCGGCGCGCATCTGATCCGTCTGTGACCACGCTTACCGCCCCCGCCTCACTCCGTCCCCACCGCCGCCGCAACCCGCTCACCGGCGAATGGGTCCTCTGCTCGCCGCACCGCGCCACCCGCCCCTGGCAGGGCCAGCAAGAGACGCCCGCGACCGCCGACCGCCCGCACCACGACCCGTCGTGCTATCTCTGCGCCGGCAACAAGCGCGCCAACGGCGAGGTCAACCCGGCCTACACGGACACCTTCGTCTTCGAGAACGATTTTCGCGCGCTGCTTGATGAAGATGGCGCCGACGCGCCCTCGGCCTCCGTGCTGCTCCAGTCGGCGCCGGTGCGCGGCACCTGCCGCGTGATCTGCTTCTCGCCGCGCCACGACCTTAGCCTCGCGCGCATGCCCGTGGCCGACATCGCGCGTGTGATCGACACCTGGCGCCAGCAGGCGGACGAACTCGGCCGCCGTTACAAGTGGGTGCAGATCTTCGAGAACAAGGGCGCTGTCATGGGCTGTTCCAACCCGCATCCGCACGGTCAGGTCTGGGCGATGGATTGCCTGCCCACGCTGCCCGCGCTCGAGGACGAACACCAACGAAGCTACGCCACCGCGCACGGGCGCCCGCTCCTCCTCGACTACGTGCGCGAGGAATTGCACCGCGGCGAGCGCCTCGTCTGCGGCAACGCCGACTGGGCCGTCGTCGTCCCCTACTGGGCCACGTGGCCCTTCGAGACGCTCCTGCTGCCGCGCTTTCCGGTCCAACGTCTCACGCAGCTCGACGCCGCGCAGACGGCCTCGCTCGCGTCCGTCCTGAGCGATCTCCTGCGACGCTACGACGCCCTCTTCCACGTCGATTTTCCCTATTCGATGGGCTGGCACGGTGCGCCCTTCGACGGCACGCCCGGGACGCACTGGCAGCTGCACGCGCATTTTTATCCGCCGCTGCTCCGCTCCGCCACGGTGAAGAAATTCATGGTCGGCTTTGAGATGCTCGGCGAATCGCAGCGTGACATCACGCCCGAACTCGCCGCCGAGAGGCTGCGTTCGATCCAACCTTGATCCCTTGCAGATGAAAATCCTCGTCACCGGCGGCGCCGGCTACATCGGCAGTGTCGCCACCGAAATCCTCGTGCGGCGCGGACACGACGTCCTCGTGTTCGACAACCTCCAGCAGGGCCACGTCGCGGCCGTCGAGCCGGGCGCGAAATTCGTCCGCGGCGACCTGCGCAACCCGGCCGACATCTCGGTCGCGATCCGGGACTTTCAGCCGGAAGCCGTGATGCACTTCGCCGCCAATTCCCTGGTCGGGGTCTCGATGCGCGAGCCCTTCGAATACCTCGGCGACAACATCCTCGCGGGCCTGAATCTATTTCGCGCGATGGATACCTACGGCGTGCGGAAGATCATCCTCTCCTCCACGGCCAATCTCTTCGCCGACCCGCTGAAGATGCCGATCGCCGAGGACGAGCGCATCATCCCCGGCAGTCCCTACGGCGAGTCCAAGGGCATCCTCGAGCGGATGCTCTACTGGCTCTCGGTCACGCGCGGCTTCCGTTATGCGTGCCTCCGCTATTTCAACGCTGCCGGCGCCACCGCCACGCACGGCGAGGATCACGATCCCGAGCTGCACCTGATCCCGCTAGTGCTCCAGGTTGCGCTGGGAAAACGCGAGAAAATCTCCGTCTTCGGCGACAACTACCCCACGCCCGACGGCACCTGCGTCCGCGACTACATCCACGTCGAGGACCTGATCGAGGCGCACATCCTCGCCCTCGGCGCACTGGACCAAGGCAACCGCACCTACAACCTCGGCAACGGCCGTGGCTTCTCCGTGAAGGAAGTCGTCGCCGCCGCCGAGCGCGTGACCGGAAAAAAGATTCCCCTCGAAGTCGTTCCACCCCGTGCCGGCGATCCCGCCATCCTCGTTGGCTCCAGCGAAAAGATCCGCGCCGAGCTCGGCTGGAACCCGAAGTATCCCGACATCGAGAGCATCGTGCGCAGCGCTTGGGACTGGCACCAACGCCACCCGCAAGGCTACGTCGACTGAGAGTGAGTTTTGCGTAGCAGCCGACGTAAGTCGGCTGTCTTCCCCTCAGCCGTCTTACGACGGCTGCTACAGTTTTCACTGCCCGCCGGTCAAAGCCCGCACGATCTGCCGCGCACCGGCGTGCGTCGGGTCAATTGCCAAGGTGCGTTGCGCCGCGGCGAAAGCGCCGGCACGGTCGCGCTGCCGCAGTTTCACCGTCGCCAGCGCATACGGATACTCGGCCTCGCGCGGTGCCGTCTTCTCCGCCGTCGCCAACATCACCGCCGCCTCATCCAACCGCTGCGCCCCGGCGAGCAACAACCCGAGATTGTAAGCTGCGCGGTGGAAATCCGGATCGCGCTGCAACGCGAGCCGCAAGGCCTGCTCCGCCTCCGCGTTCTGGCCCGCCTCGGCAAACGCCAGCCCCGCGCGCATCGCCAACGCCGCGCCGTTGCGCGGGTCGCGTTCGGCCGCGGACAGGTAGGCTCGCGCGGCTTCGGACAGCCGGCCGAGTCCGGTGAGGAGCGCCGCCTTCGCCTGCCAGATGTCGCCGGAGTTCGTGTCCCACTGCACCGCGAGCTCCATGTTGCGCTGCGCCTCGTCGGCTTGGCCGCGTTGCGCGAGGTCGAAGGCGAGCCGCACCCGGCCGGCCGGCTGGTCGAGCGCAAGCGCAAGGTAGGCGTCGAATTCCTGCCGCACCGCCGCTGGCAAGGCTTCCGTCGGGGCCAGCGCCGCCGCCGCGTCGAGTCGCACCAGTCGCGAGGCGTCGCCGAGCGCAGGCCGGATCAGCGCCGCACCGTCCGGCTGCAGCGCCAGCAGGCGCACTGCGGCCGCACGCTCGTCGGGACTTGCGGACTTCAACGCGCGCAAGCCGGCCTCGCGGGCGCGGACCGCATCGGGCTGCGCGGCCATGAGCGCGAGATATGTCGCACGCCAGAGCGGGATATCCTCGGCGGCGTGCAAGGCGGTGAGCCGGTCCAACGCACCGGCGGCACCGGTTTGCGCGGCGTTGAGGGCGCGCGCGCGCTCGCGCTGGCGGGTGCGCACACGGTCGCCGAACATTTTCTCCGCCTGCGCGATGTTCCAGTCGAGACCCTCGGTCTGGTGACAGGTCGAGCACGCGTTGGGGATGCCGAGCTCACGTGTCAGCAAAGGATCGGGCGAGAGCCAGCCGTGGTCGTGCCGCGGCGAGCGTTGCATGTAGTTCGTCACCGGCATGTGGCAGGCGACACAGCTTGTGCCCGCGCTGCCGGCGGCGTGCCCCGAGTGCGCGACCGGATCGATCGGGATCGCCATCGCGCCGCCGGGCAACTGGCGGCCGGGCGGTGCGTGACATTGGAGACAGAGCTGGTTGTCGGCGACGGGGAGCTTCGGCTTGTTCGTGTGCGGGTCGTGACAATCGAGACAGGTGACGCCCGCGTGCCCCATGCGGCTGAGCTGCATCGAGGTCCAGTTGAACACCTCGTCGCGCTGCTGCCCGTCGGGATAAAACGTCGCGGCGTCGACCGGCAGCGTGACGCGGTAGTGGTCGGTGTAGCGGTCGCCGGGTTGGAATTGGCCCGTCAGCGCCTCGTTGCGCGCATGACACGGCGCGCAGGTCTGCATCGCGAGCGTGCGGTCGGCGGGGAGTGGCCAGACTTCGTGGCTCCGGTCCTTGCGGCGCGGATCGCCGTGGCCGGCCGGCGGTGTGCCGTGGCATTGCACGCAGCCGACGCCGTGCTCGACCCAACGCGACGTGAAGGTGTCGGCGACGGCGTCGTAGTTCTTTTCGAAACCGGTCATGTGACAGTGCGCGCACATGGAGTTCCAATTCATACCGCGACCGGTCCAGTGGCCCCACTCGCCCGGCTGGCGGCCTTCATCTCCGAACACATTGAAGATTTCCTTCCGCGCGGGATCGTAGGCGAGTTCGTGCGGTTGCCAGCGTCCGCCGGGGGCCGGCAGAAGCAACTGCTGCGACGGAGCGCGACCGAGGACCAGGTAGGGAGCGACGGCAGCCGGGTCGGCGGCGTGAAAGAGGCGCAGCATCTCGGCGTCGGCCTTGGGATTGATCGGGCGATTGGCCAGCGCGTGATCGGTGCCGGACCAAGCAGCATGCGCCTCGGCATGACACTCGCGGCAACTGGCAGACGTGAGGCTGGCCGGAGCGGCGGCGCTGGCCTGCGCGAGAGCCTCCTGCACCGGATCGGCTCGTCCGCAGCCGCCCGTGACGCCAAGCAACATCGCGACGGCGCCGACCGTGAGCAGGGTGAAAGCGCTGCGCCGGAACAGCGTGCGACGCGGGGATGGTTGCGCGTCGGCCGAAGTCGCTCCGTCGGGGGATTGTGACTGGGATAGCTCGCCGCGCATCGGAGCAAAATCGTCCGCACTTCTCGCTGCGGAGCAAGTGTGCATTGCCCCCTCGGTCGGGTGAGGATACGCGTCGCGCGCGCGGACTCAAAAACCACCCGTGACAACCGCGACCCGCCTGCGCTACAGAACGGGCGTGACGCGCTACGAGTTCCACCTCGCGATCCCGCCCGCGAAATACGTCGAGTATTATCGCGGCACCGTGCGGCACGTGGTGGCGCGTGCGACGACGGGACAGAACGTGCAGTTCCCGGCGTCGCTGCTGCAGAAATTCGTCTCCCCCGAGGGCGTGATCGGCCATTTCATCCTCACCGTCGACGCGAACCACAAGGTCGTGAGTCTGGAACGAGCGTGATTTGGAGGGCGGAGTCTCCCCACCCCGCCGCGAACCGGATGCCGAACACGGACGGGGAACCCGACCGAGATGCGCGCGAGCACACAACCCCCAGCCCTTCGCCTTGGGTGTTTGGGAGATTGCCTCGTCCTTTGCCGTGCGCAGCGTCGGACGCATGAAACGTCTCGTTGGCCCGGTCGCGCTCGTTGCGTTGCTGTTCGTCCTCGGTGGGTGCGGGCATCGGCCGGCGGAGCCGGAAGCGTTCGCACCGACGCCAGTGACGCAGCCGGTGACGTGGGCGCAGGTGCAGGCGCTGCCACGTCCAACGGGGCCGGGCTTCACGTTTTCCTACGGCGCGGCGCCGGAACAGGTCGTCGACGTCTATCTGCCCGCGAAACCCGAGTTGCGGCGTCCGCTGGCGATCCTGCTGCACGGCGGCTGCTGGCTGAACCGGTTCGACCGCCACTATTTCGCCCACCTCGCCGAGGCGTTGCGGCAACGCGGCTGGGTCGTGGCCAACGTCGAGTATCGCCGGCTCGGCGACACGGGCGGCGGCTGGCCCGGCAGCATGGACGACGTGCAGGCCGCTGCGACGGCCGTGCTCGCGGGCGTGAAGCGCTGGCGCGTCGACCCGCAGCGCGTCGTGGCGGTCGGCCACTCCGCGGGCGGACATCTGGCGTTGCTGCTCGCCGGCCGCGAGACGCGCGTGCGTGGCGTTGTGGGCTTGGCCGCGATTACCGATCTCGCGGCGTATCGCTTGGAAAAGAGCAGTTGCGCCGACGGAGCCCGCGCGCTGGTGACCGAGGTGCAGGTCGCCGAAGCCGACCCGCAGCAGCAGCCGGTGCCGGCGGGCGCGAAGATTTCCCTCTGGAGCGGCGCCGCCGACACGATCGTGCCGGCGCGCTACGGCGACCGCTATGCCGCGCGCGACCCCAATATCCGCCACCGCGTGTGGCCCGGCGCGGGGCATTTCGACCTCGTGAGCCCGGAGTCAGTCGTGTGGCCGGAATTGCTGCGCGAGTTCGAGCGCTGGAGCGCGAAGTGATCCGCCGGGAGAACCCGGTCGAGTTGCGCGCAAGCCCGCAACCTACCGGGTGCTTCGATTCGAAAATGTAGGGCGGAAACGAAAAAGCCCGCGCGCACGCGGGCTGTGATCACTTGCTACTGGTTCCTTGCTCCTTGCCACTTCACCGCGCGGAGCGCGGTGCTACGCGCCGACGGGCGCCTGCGGCTTCGCGTTGCGGACGGAGTCGGCGACGGTCGTCGGCACGGCCTCGGCTTCGCCGGTGGCCTTGTCGAATTTCATCGAGAGCGTCCGCGACACGCCGCGTTCCTGCATCGTCACGCCGTAGATCGCGTCGGCAGCGGCGATCGTGCTCTTGTTGTGCGTGATGATGATGAACTGCGAGTTGCTGACGAACTGCTTCAGGAGGTTCGTGAAGCGGTGGATGTTCGACTCGTCGAGCGGGGCGTCGAGTTCGTCGAGCAAGCAGAACGGCGAGGGCTTCACCATGTAGAGCGCGAAGAGCAGCGCCACGGCGGTGAGCGTCTTCTGGCCGCCGGAGAGGAGCGTGATGCCCTTGAGCTTCGTGCCCGGGGGCTGCGCGACGATCTCGATGCCGGACTCGAGCGGGTCCTCGGCGGTGACGAGCTCGATCTCGGCCCGGCCGCCGCCGAAGAGGATGTTGAAGGTGTAGGCGAAGTTCTTCCGGATCTGCTCGAAGGTGACCTTGAACTGCTCGAGCGACGTGTGGTTGATGTCGTCGATCGCCTTGAGGAGCGCGGCCTTGGCGTTGGTGAGGTCGTCGACCTGCGACTTGAGGAATTCGTAGCGCTGCTTGAGCTCGGAGTATTCCTCGATGGCGACGAGGTTGACCGCTC
>CAYYVB010000135.1:0-8053 GCA_964475035.1 uncultured Opitutaceae bacterium
CCTCTACATCGTGGCCTTCGGCATCTCGTGGGGCCCGGTGATGTGGGTGCTGTTGGGCGAGATGTTCCCGAACCAGATCCGCGGGGCGGCCCTTTCGCTCGCGGGCCTGTGCCAGTGGGGGACAAACTTCCTCGTCACGCTGACGTTCCCCCGTTTGCTGGCCGGCATCGGGCTGGGTGGCGCTTACGGCATCTACGCCGCCTTTGCGCTGTTTTCGGCGATTTACGCCTGGAAATTCATCCGGGAGACCAAAGGGATGACCTTGGAGCAGATGCGAACGGACTAAGGGCTTCCCCTAATTCCTGCAAATCCGCTACAAAAGCCTTGCCACGAGGTTTTTCCCCTACGAAAAGCATGAGCGTGAAAAAGCTCGCTGCTGCCCCGGCGCTCCTGTGTTTCGCACTCTCGGTCTTTGCCCAAGACGAGGCGGTTTCGCCGCCGGTGGGAGGGATGACGATCACCATTGCGGCTGGCAGCCAAATTTCTCCCTTCACAACTTCGTTCTCATTGCCGCTCGTCGACGCTCCAGTCGCAGGAGGTGACATGCGGGGAACAATCACATCGCTTACTAGCACGACTGTTACTGTTTCTGGGGCAGGTTGGACTTCTACTGGACTGGCAATGCCTCAATTTCCTTACGCGATTAGAATTACATCAGGTTCAGCCGAGGGTCTAACGGCGCTCATTTCAGCTAACACGGCAGATACCATCACATTTTCGGGTGCTGACATGGTCGCACTTGGGGTGTCTGCTGGTGATAGCTATTCAATTATTCCAGTTGATACTCTATCGACACTTTTTGGGAGCAATACGCTACTTGGCGGAACGACAGCAGCTGATGCAGATATTGTTACGCTGAGTGGCACCTCACAGCTTTCATATTATTATAACACCTCCCTCTCTCGTTGGGTTCGTATCAGTGGTCCAACCACTGACCGCGGGAATACACCAATCCCCCCGGATAGCATAGTATCTGTAGTTAGAAAATCCTCTCAAATCAGCCTTACGCTACTTGGACGTGTGCCAGACACAGATACCATGATTGCTGTATCAAACACTGGATCGACATACACACACAGTGGTTACCCTGTGGATGTCACAATTGGTGGTCTTGCCCTCCAATCTAGAATCTCAGGTTGGGTGTCCTCAAGTTCTGCATCAACGGCAGATTTGCTCGGTGTAAATACCGGAGGGTCTTGGCTGTTCTACTTTCACAACGGAGCTAATTGGCAGCGTATCTCAGGGCCTGCCACTAACCGTGACAGCATAGTAATTTCAGCAGGATCCGCCCTGAGGCTATATCGTGCAACTTCCGGTTCTGGTGTTACCTATCTCCGGCGTCCCATTCCCTACCCTATTTAACAGCTCATTCGTTTATTTACATATGAAACTCCGCATCACGCTCCTATTGAGTTCATTTCTCAGTTTCTGTATTGCTGGAAATGCTCAAGTAACACTGGAGAACTTCTCTGCCGTTGTTAATCCCGGGTTTACTGGGTTCTACGGCACGTTCTCTTCAACCGGCAATGAGATTCTTCCTTCTGACACACCCTCTGCTGGCATTACCCAAGGTAGTGGTTTCTTCAGCTTCACTGGCGCAAATACGACCAATGATGATAATTCAATCCTCGAGATTTATTTTCAAGCTCCCGTCGACCTGACTGGGCTTGGATTCTTGGCCCTCACTGCGGAGTCCCTTGCGTTAAACGCCTCACCTTCATTGCGAATTGTCTTATTTAGCACAAACGGTAATAGCGCTTCTGCCGTATTTACAGCCACCCAATTCCCAACCGGGGGTTTCACTACAGCCATTCAAGCTCTGAATATAGGTTCAGGCTTTGCCGCAAACGCAGTTGAACTTGTCACCATCAGCGGTGATACGTTTAACGGCACTTCTCGCTTTAATTTTAGTTTTGATAACCTAGCTGCGGTTTCCGCTATCCCCGAGCCCAGCACATACGCTGCGATTTTCGGTGCTCTGGCTCTCGGTTTCGTCGCTTACCGTCGGCGCCAGAAGGCGGCTTAAATCTGCGCTCGCTTCACTTTTCACCCGCACTCATCTGAGTGCGGGTTTTTTACTGCCCCTATTTTCGCTCAGTTTCTGCCTTCGGGCGGCTGGATCTTGAGCTGCTCGTTGATCGTGCGTTGCAGGTCGAAGGCCCACAGGGCACCGGGGGAGGCGGCGGTGATTTCGCGGAGGAGGATCAGGGCGCTGTCGGTCTGGCCGGCGTCGCGCCAAGTCTCGGCGAGGGCGCGGAGTTCGACCTGATTTAGCGGCGTCTCGCGGAGGAGAAGACGGATATTGGCGAGCAGCTGGTTGAACTCGCGGCGATCACCAAGGATGCGGACGCGGCGCAGGAGGATGTCGCGGCGCAGGGCGTTGTGGCCGGCGCGCTCGATCTGCGTGAGCAGCTCCAACGCTGCGCCGGGATTGCCCTCCGCGATCAATTGATCGGCGCGGGTCAAGCCGCTGCGGGCCACCCGCTCGGTAGGAAAGCTCTGTTCATCCTTCCGGGCTTGGTCGCTAAAACTCGGGGGCAGCACCAGCGGAGCGCGCTCCTTCTGGGCGGGTGCTGGAGTCCGCACGGGCGGGTTGGTGGCAGTGTGGGTGGTGACGCGGGGAGAGCGGGGGGACGGATCGCGCCGCGCGAGTTGCACTTGGGGCTTGGGGTCGGCCTGCGAGGCGAGGGCGACGGCGGCGCGGGTGGATTCCCTCAGTCGCATCGCTGGGTAGCGATTGAAAGCAGCAGTGTGCACGTCTGCCAGGACCTCTCGCGCCGTGCTGCGGGCGAGGGCGTTCAACGCCAGGTGATAACCGGCCGGACTGGCGCGTTCGCTGGTGAGAAATTCGAGCAGCAATGACCGGGCGGAGGGCGAGGTGCCGCGGCAGGCATCGAGGATGCGCTGAACGCCGAGCAACCAAAGACCAGGATTGAATTTCGCAGCCTGCATCGCCGTGGCAGCGGCGGCCAGCTCGCGTTGGGCCTCCTCGAAATGTCCGCGGTTGAGCAAGGTCTCGACCAATACCATCCGGGCCTGAGGTCCAAAGGCGCCGGCCTCCTCCGCCTGCTGCCGGGCGAGCCGGAACCATTGCTCATCCTCGATTTCGCCCAATCGGATGAAGAGTTGGGCGGTAAGCGTGGGCTGCGCGCCGAAAGCCACGAGGTAATCCACGATCTTCTCCCGCGCCGTGAACCAGAAATTCTCGCGGATCGCCAATTGCACCTCGAGCAGCCGCGGGCCGAAGTCGGTAGGGCGGCTGTTGCGCCAGGCTTCCGCCACGGTGCGGGCGCGGTCGAATTGGCCCGCAGCGAGGGCGAGGCGCGATTCGAGGTCGGCGCGCTCGGCGGGCAGGCCATAGAGCTCCGGCTGAGCGTCCAAAGCGGCCAAGGCCACCGCCGGAGTGCCGCGGTCGAGCTGCGATTGCGCCCATGCCTGTTCGACGCCGATGAGAGGCGCGGCGGCGTTGTCGTGTCGGATTTGGTCGAGTTCATCCCATCGTTCCAGTCGGCGCAGGGCGTTGGCCTGTTGGGTGAGCAGGTCGCGCCGCAGGCGCGGCTCGGCGTCGGGTGCCAATCGGTTCACCGCGGCGAGGACCGCCTCGTGGTCCTCCATGTAATTCGCCACGGCAAAATAAAGGTCGGTGTAGGCGCGCGCGATAGGCGGGTAGGCGAGTCCGTCCTCGAGCAGCTGTTTGGCGCGGGGCAGATAGCCTGCACCCATGTATAGGCGCGCCAATTCAAGCCGGCCCCGCTGGTCGGCGGGAGCCATGCTCACGCCTCGCGCGAGGAAAAGCAGCGCCGTGCCATAGCGACGGCCGCGCATCTCCTCGATGCCCTGGGCGATGAGATCGCCGCCGCGTTTCTGTTTCGCCGCATCCCAACGCGTAGGCAGCGCGAGATCGAGGAACGTCACGCGATTATGCGGGCTGCGGCTCCAGACGTAGTGCAACGCCGTGGCGGCGCCGAGATAGGCGGTGAATCCCAAGGCCAGCGCCCACAGCAGCGCCCCGCGCGCGGCGAAGACGATGTGCAGGCGGCGCGGGGTCTCGCGAAAGTAGAAACCGACGAGACCGAGCTTCCACGAGGCGCGCGTGTCGGAGGCAGGCCGCCACACCAAGCCGAGGCGCGGGGTCTTGAACTGGGTGATCGGCGGACGTTCCGTCGTGAGGGCCATGAGCGATCAGCAGTGGAATTGTGCTCTGCACGCGGCGCAACGGCGAACTTCCGCGCCGGAGGAGCACGACGGGCCTTCCGAACTGGCAGGTGGGACGCCTGCGCTACTTATTCACGGCAGCAGCACGTCGGCGCGAAGGCCGGGCTTGATCACGTGGCCGGGGTTGGAAAGGAGGATCTTCACGCGCATCAGGCCGCTGGCGGCGTCGACGCGCGGGTCGATGAAGTCGACCTTGCCTGTGAACTCGCGTGCGCCGTCCGAACCGGTGCCGACGATGCAGCGCACCTTCACGCTATCGCCGACCCTCAGTTGCGTGGATTGCTCGGAGTTGAGGTAGAACTGCACAAAGACCTGATCGATGTCGACGACGCGGAAGAGCGCCTGCGAGGCGGTGACGCTTTCGCCGATCTCGCGCATCTTCTCGACGAGGATGCCGGCGATGGGCGCGGTGATGGTGCGCTGGCGGAAGAGCTCCGTGGCCTGCTCGGCCTGCAAGCGGGCGAGTTCGAGCTCGATCTTGTTCTTCAGGGCCTCGTCCTGGGAGATGATCTTGTCGGCGTAGAGGTTGGCGGAGCCCTTGAAGTCGAACTCACGTTTCTCGAGCGCGGCCTTGGTGCGCAGCATGTCGAGCTCCTCGATGCGGCCGTAGAGTTGGGCGAGCACATCGCCGGTTTTCACGGTGTCGCCTTCCCGGAAGTTGATCGATTCGATCGTGCTTTGCACGGGCGAGGAGACGACGACCTCCTTGAACGGCAAGACGAGGCCGTCGAAGCGTTGCTGGGCGGACGCGAGGGTGCCGAGGGCGCCGGCGAGAAGGGATATGATCAGGGTGCGGGCGGTCATGGGGGGAATCATTCGGAGGTGATGCTGACCTGGAGGTGCTCGTCGAGCGTGCCGAGGACGAAGTAGAGCTGCGTGACGGCCTTGTTGAGGTCGACGTAGGTGGCGAGTTCGCGCGAGCGGGCCTGGCTGAGGTCGCGTTGCGCCTGGGCCACGTTGTAGCTGGTCGTCAGGCCGGAGCTGAGGCGACGCAACTCGGCGTCGAGGGCAGATTGGGCGAGGCGGACGGTGTCCTTGACGAGGCCGATGCGCTCGGCGGCGTTGTCGATGTCGCGCATCGCGGTGTCGAAGGCGGAGAGGAGCGTCACTTCCGTGCGCTTGATCTCGAGGAGTGTCTGCGCCTTGCGGCGCTTGGCCTCGAGGACGCGGCTGCGGGCCGTGATGTCGTAGAGCGGGACGTTGAGGACGAGGCCGGCGCTCCACGTCGGCTGGGTGCGCTCCCAATAGTTCTTGAACGCATCCTCGGTGTCGCGGCTGAGGCCGTTGTAACCGTAGGAGACGCGGAGATCGACGCGGGGCCAGCGCTGGTTGCGCGCGTAGGCGATGCGGACATCGTCGGCCTTGGCAAGCTCGAGGGCGGCGAGGTAGCTGGGGTTGTGCTCGAAGAGCGCGACGAGCGAGTCCTCGCGGTCGAGCTGCGGGACGTTGGTGCGGACGAAGGAGCCGTCGACGCTGAGGGCGGAGTTGTGGTTGGGGTCGAAGGCCGCCTGCGTGAGCTCGAGCAGGGTGTTGCGGCGCTGGGCGAGGAAGTTCTTCGCGATGACAAGTTCCTCCTGCGCCTCGGATAGACGGCTCTGGGCCTGCGTGACGTCGATCGGCGCCATGCGGCCTTCGTCGAGGCGGCGTTGGTTTTCGCGGACGAGGTTGGCGGCGACACGCACGGCTTCGGCTTTCACCTCTACGTTCTCCTGGGCGAAGGCCATTTCGTAGTAGGCGTTCGCGACGTCACGCATGATGCGGAGCGCCACGCCGCGGAGTTCCTGCTGGGCGGCGAGGGTGGCCTGCTTTTGGAGGCGGATCTCGGCGAGCGTCGCCTTAAAACCGAAGTCGCGGAGCAGAGGCTGTGTCACCGTCAGCGAGGAGACGGCGATGTATTCCGAAGTGAAGCGGTTGTAGGAGTTGCGGAGGCGATCGAGACCGGTGACGGCCTCGTAAGTCGTGCCGAAGGGCAGGCGGCCGGTGAGGCCGATCTGGGTGCGCACGGTGTCTTCGCGGAGGATGGGGTCGTTTTGTCCGCCGAAGATCGCGGAGATGGAGGAGTTTTCCTGCACCGTCTTCGGGCGCTCGCTGCTCAACCACGTGTAGCCGCCGACGAAGCTGGGCATGAAGATGCCCTTGGCCGCCCGGAGGCGGAGCGCTTGGATCTCGGGATCGATCCGTTTGGCGCTGAGCTCGAGGTTGGAACTCATCGCGCCGACCAGCAGGTCGTGCAAGGTGGCCACTTTCGGGGTGGCGGAACTCTCACTGGGCGGCTCGGTGCCAAGCAAGGTGGCCACCGACAGCAAGAAGCCGAGGGCAAGCAAAGCGGGGAGGGAGGAGGGCGTGGTCGCGCGAATCATGCAGGGGTCACTTACGGTCTTGGTCGTAGTTATCCTTTTGAGGGGATTCCTCTAGGGAAGAGCTTGGCTTTGTGAGGGAGTCATCCTACAAGAGCAACACTCACTTTTGCAGCCCGCGGCTTCTTTGCTCTTGCCATTGATTGACTTGGCCAACTCCTCGTCTTTCCGCGCGCTTGCGCCAACTGATTACCCAGCGGCCCCTTTGTTGCCCCTATGAATCCAATCAATTCCCGCGCCGCCTCGTCCGCCGAGGCGGTGGCCAGGCTCGAGTCGTGCCGTCTGTTCGACGGTCCCGTGAAGGAGTTCTGGAGTCTCTTTGTGCAGACCTGTTCCGAGATGGTGCGCGCCAGCGCCGGACGGATCATCGTGCAGACAGAGGGGCAATGGCGCCTCGTCGCCGCCTGGCCGAATCCCCGCGATTTCCCCCTGCCGATGGCAGGTCCTGGCTTCGAAGCGCTGGCCGAGCAGGCGCTGAGCGAGGGCATCGCCGCGACGCCGGGCAACAACCACGGCGCTCCGGGCATGGTCTTGATCACGCTCAGCACGGGCGAAGAGAACAGCCGCTGCCTTTTTGCCGCGGCGATCGCCCCCGGCACCACCGAGGCGCTCGTCGGCGCGGGCAACTTGCTCCGTCTCGCGGCCGACACGCCGTTGCTCTACCAGCGCCAGCGCCAGCTTGACCGCTCGAAGCGCGACCTCGTCAATTTCGCCCAAGCCCTCGAAGTCCTCGCGGCCACCAACGTCCACACGCGTTTCCTCGCCGTGGCGATGGCATTGGTCAACGAACTCGCCACGCGCCACCAATGCTCACGCGTCACGCTGGGTTGGAAGGCCGGTGCCTACATCCGCTTGCAGGCCATCAGCGGCACCGACCGCTTCGAGAAGCGCATGAACGTCGTGCAGAAACTCGAGGCCGCGATGGAGGAGGCGCGCGACCAAGACATCGAGATCGTGTGGCCGCCCGCGGCCGACGCCGATGTGATCGTGCGCGATCACCAGGCCTACGCGGATCTCGAGCGCCTGCCGGCGCTATTGTCCGTGCCGGTGCGCATCGACGGCGAGGTTCGCGGCGTGCTGCTGCTCGAGCGGACCTCCGCCTTCAGCGAACACGACGCACTCGCCCTGCGTGTCGTTGCCGACCAAGTCGCGCGCCGCCTCGATGATTTGAAGACCAACGACCGCTGGTTCGGCGCCCGCTGGGCCGACGGCGTCCGCCGCTGGTTCGCCGGATTCCTCGGGCCGAAGAACACCTGGCTCAAGGTCGCGGCCGTCAGCTCCTTCATCCTCCTCGCTTTCGCCGCCTTCGTGCCGCTGCCCTATCGGGTGGAGGGATCTTTCATCGTCCGCGCCGAAAAACTGCTGCACCTGCCCGCGCCGTTCGACGGCTACCTCGGTTCCGTCCGCGTGCGGCCCGGCGACCTCGTGAAGTCCGGTGACGAGCTCCTCCGGCTTGACGTCAGCGACCTCCGCATCGAACT
>CAYYVB010000136.1:0-7854 GCA_964475035.1 uncultured Opitutaceae bacterium
CCGATGTATTTGTCCAGCGTGCCGCCCTCTTCCTGCACGATGTCGGTGCAGGCGGTGAGGTATTCGTTCATCAGCTCGACGAGCCGCGCGGGCGTCATCTTTTCCGAGAAGGTGGAGAACGCCTGGATGTCGGAGAAATACGCCGTGATCTGCTCCTCGTGTCCGCCCAGCTCGGGCTCTTTGCCGGAGTCGATGAGGTTGTTAACGACGGTCGGGGCGAGGTAGGCGCTGAACATGCCCTTGATGCGGCCCTTCTGTTTCTCCTCGTCCACAAGCTGGATGATCGTGGCCACGAAACCGGTGCTGAAGGCCGCAAGCACAGGCGCGGCGATCGGGAGCACGAGGTGCTGCTCGGCAAACAGGTGGAAGCAGACGACGACAAATCCGATCATCACGAGCAGCGCGAGGACCTTGGCGAAGAGGCTGCGTGCGCCACCGGAGACGGAAAGTCCGGCGACCGCGAACGTCAGACCGAACACCATCGCCCACATGATTTTCGACGGGACGCGTGTGAGATAACGCTCGCCGACGATCGTCTTCACGAGGTTGCCGTGCACGCCGACCTTCGGCACCGGGTAGGCGTCGTAGGGAGTGATCGCGAGATCCTGCAGGAGTGGGTCGGTGGGGCCGACGAGAATGATGGCACCGGCGAAACGCTGAAAATAAGCCTTCGCCTCGGCGATCTTCGCCTCATCACCACTGGCGAGCATTTCGCCGGCGATGAGCACGTCAGCGAGGCTGGTGCGGGGATTGAGATTGGAGTGCCACTCGCTGAACCAATTCGCCTCGAGGAGTTGCTGATGGCGCACCGGGATGCGACGGATGACCGACTCGTCGGAGGCCACGATCTCAACGAAATCCCCCGCCCGTCGGAAAGAGCCGGGCGCGACGCCAAGTTCGAGGGCGGCGAGTTGAAGGGCGAGATGCCAATAGGTGGGGCCGTTGGATTCCGCGAACAAGGCCGCCCAGCGCGGCACCTCGTCGCCGCCGGTCTCGTAGTCGATGTCGATCAAGCCGATGGTGGCTGAGGAAACAGGGTTGACCATCGGATGTTCCGGCAGCTCCGGAACGTCATTGCGCGAGCGATCCGTGAATCCAAGCCGCAGGAGCGGGAACTGCCGGAATCCGCCCAAAGTCACGGCCTCGCCAACGGTGTATTGGGCGGCGAGGACGACCTGCGGATATTTGCGACTCAACCGGGCGAGAGCGAAGTTGCCCTTCCGCGCGACCTCGGGACTCACGAGTTCGGAGCGGCCGAGGTTGGAAAAGACAAAATCGA
Source organism: uncultured Opitutaceae bacterium (assembly GCA_964475035.1). Taxonomy (GTDB): domain Bacteria; phylum Verrucomicrobiota; class Verrucomicrobiia; order Opitutales; family Opitutaceae; genus Didemnitutus. Next base: position 1,280 of record CAYYVB010000136.1, read on the forward strand.
ATCCCACGGCCTTGGCCCCGCCCTGCTCGATCAGGAGTTGTGCGGCTTCGGCAAAGCGACCGCGGTCCCAAGGACGTTCGCCGATCTTCTGGATGGCACGCGTATCGACGTCGACGTAGTGCACATGGACCGGTGCCGTGATCTCGCCGCGATACTTGTAACGGAGGCTGAGGAGAAAGTTCTCCAACACCATCAGCTTGCCGTAGTGATCCGCCAGCCCCCAGAGCAGCGGAATCGGCAGGAGCAGCAGCATCCGCCAGTCGATTTTCAGGCGCGTCATGGACACGGCGCGGGACAGTAGCGGGCGAAACGAGCAGTTAAAGGGGAAAACAAAAACGCCCGGCGATCAGGCCGGGCGTCGTGAAAGAGTGAATCAAAACAAATCAGCCACCGGCTCCGGGTGTCAGTTTTTGGATGATCGTCGTATTCTGCGGCGGAGGAGTCGGCGTCGGATCCGTGGGCGGGGGCTGATCCTGCGAAGGAGTCGTCGTGGTCGTCGTGGTCGTCGTGGTGGTGCTCGTCGTGGCGCTCTCCCGCTGTTCCGTCGTCGTGATCACCGTGGTGGTCTGGGCTTGGGTGATGTCGACTCCGACAGCGGTGTTAATTTGCGCTGCGGCCTCAGCGGAGATCGGGGCGGCGGCCTGGGGCGCGGTAAAGGTGATCGTGCCGGTCTGCGGGTCGACGGTCGCAGTCACGACAATTTCCTGCTGGTCGGCGACCGGGAGGGCGTTGGAGCCACCTTGCGTGGTGCCTTCGAAGACGACGAGACCCTCGGCGGTGCTGAGCTGGAAGTTGAAGGCGCGGCCGTCACCCGTCGGGCGGAAGACGATGCGGAACTGCGTGCCGCGGATACCAGCGGCGCCGACCGGCGTGCGGATGTTGAAGTTCGACGCGGTGTTCAGCTTCTTCACGTCACCGACCATTTCGCCGTAGTCGAGGCGCAGCTCGGTCTGCGAGACGCTGGGCTCGTTGGTCAGCTTGCCGACGGCGATTTCCTCATCGAGGGGATCCATCTTGAACTGTTCGATCTTCAGCTTCGAATCGCTGCCGACGCGCACGGACGAGCCGTTGGCGAAGACGAGAACCACGGAGGAGCCACGGCCCGTGATGATCGTGTCGGTCTCGATCAGCGTATCCCCGGCCTTCATCGGCAGGGATTGGCCGTCCGCGGTGAGGCGCGTCACCTCGGCACCGTCAACTTTGCCAGCCTTGATGACGCCGGAGGCGGTTTGAGCGGAGGCGGAACTGGCAGCGAACATCAAGCCAGTTGCAAATACCGCGCTGAACAGGAAACGAAGGGCCCAGATTTTCATAGTTTCTCAGGGGAAAGTAATTCACCGGTCAGCAGCCAACCGGACGCGTAAAGCCTCCGCCTGTGCCATACTTGGGTCAAGAGTTAAACAGGTCTCCACCGCCGCACGAGCCTCGGCCAAACGGCCCGGGCGTGCGCTGAGGTGATAGGCGAGATAGTAACGCCATTCCGGGCGTGTCGGCCCAAGCTCGATCGCGCGGCGAAAGCTCGGCTCGGCCTCGGTCTGCCTGGCTTGCATGTCGAGTGCTACCCCCTGATGCACCCAGAATTCCGCCAGCTGCGGGCAAAGCGCCAGCGCTTCTCGCGCTGCCACCTCGGCCCGTCGGCCCGTGGCGACGACGTTGCCGCGCGTAACATGCCAACTCAGCGCAATGGCGTAGGACAAATCGCCCCAGGCGTGCCCGTTGCGCGGGTCGATTTTCACCGCCGCCTGAAAGTGTGTCAAAGCCGCCGGAATGATGCTGTCGAGCGTGCCGCCCTTCCCTCTGGCCTGCCGGTCGATGTTGCGCCGCGCGTCGAAACGCAGCGCTTCGGCCCGATACAGCGGATCAGCCTTTATTGCGCCGAGGGCGACCACGCCCGCACCGAGCGCCAGCGCAGCGCCGCGCCAACCTAACCCACCGCCCCGCGCACCTGCCGGAAGATCGCGCAGCAACAGTGCCGCCACAATTGCACCCGCGTAGGCCAAGGCCGGGATCTTGGTGTGGAAATCCACGCCAAGATGCACGGCGTAGGCAAGCAGGCCGAGCCAGAGACCGAATTTCCAACGCCAATGCGTCGTGAAATCGCCGCGTGCGCCCGCCGTCCGGGCACCGCTTCGCGCAGTGCGCCAGCGGTGCCAGCCGAGCCCGAGCATTGCCGCGCCAGCGCCGGCCCAGAGCGCGAAACCCACGGCGCCGTAGTCGCTCAACGTGTTGAGGTAGTCGTTGTGCGTCCAATCTGGCTCGTTGAGAAATCCCGCCGGCCGATGCCGGTCGAACAGCACGTTGTAGGATGCGGCGCCCGTGCCGAGCCACGGCGCCTCCTGCCAGAGTTGCACCCCGACCTTCCAGATCAGCGGACGCGTGTGCTCGAATTTCCCCTCAAGAAACGGATCGATCCGCACGCGCGCGTAGTCGCTGTGCGTGTGCAGCGTCGCCAGCCCTGCGGCGATGACTGCGATCACCGCCGCACCGCCAAGCAGGCTGCGCCGCCAGTTGCGTCCCGCCAGCACCGGCCATGCCACGACCGCGACTGTGACCGCGATCCAGCCGCCGCGACTGCCCGTCAGGACGAGTGCGAAACCGAAAAGCAACGCGAGCCACCCGCAGAAAAATTTCGCCGTGACCCGCGCCGACCGCGCACCGAGCCACACGAGGCAGAGCGGCAACATGAGCTCAAGCAGCCCCGCGAGACTGTTGGGTATGCCGAACATCCCCGCCGAACGTCCGACGAATTGCTCCGCCTGGGTGCGCCCGAGCATCATCCACGACGGGTCGACGAAACGCTGATACGCCGCCAGCGCGACGCCAATGAGCCCGAGCCCGACAAACGTCACGACCCACACGAGCGTGTGCCCGCGCGTATTGCCGAAGTGCAGCACGAGCACGAACACGAGCCACATCTGCAACCACAGCAGCCACTCGCGCCACGCTAGCCACTGCGCCGGCGCAAGCCAGAGCGTGCTGGCGAGAGCAAAGATCAGGAACGGCACCGGCAGCAACGCGGTCCAGTTCAGCGCCCGCGGCCGCAGCGCGAACAGCACCGCGCCCAAAGCTGTGAGTCCCCACAACGCCCAGGCCGTGGTCACCATCGTCGACGCAAGGTAGCCGCCGAGGCAGAGCGTCGTCCACGCAAAGGTCGCGGCCAAGCCGAGGATCAATCCCCACTCGCCCACCCCGACGACACGCGCCAGCAGACTCGGGGACGCGGGTGTGGGCGCAGGCGCAGGCATCGCGGAAGTTTCAAGCGCAGTGCCGCGCCGCCCGCTAGACTAAAGTCGCCGTAGAGGCACGGTTGGCCAAGGCAGTTGCCCGCGAATCGCGCGCATGGGCACGCATAAGATCCACCCTTAAAGACTCACTCAAAATAGAGACGCTTCGATGCATGAAGGCAGGGCAAGACCGCTGGGCCCGCCGCTTCAGTGGCATCACGTTCTCGGCGGGCCCAGCGGTCCCGTCCTACCGCCTGCTGCGCTTTTCTTCTGATATTTCTCAAACAAGCGCGCCATTCGCGGGCAGTCTTTGCTGCCGCGAAATTGCGCTCAGGCGCGCAGCGTGCCGGCGGCCTGCTCGGCGAGGAACGAGGCGTAGGTCTTCTCCACGCCTTCGCGCAGGCCGATCTTCGCGCGCCAACCAAGGGCGCTGAGCCGCGACACGTCCATCAGCTTGCGCGGCGTGCCGTCGGGCTTGGTGGTGTCCCACGTGATGCGCCCGCCGAAGCCGGTGACGCCCGCGACGATCTCGGTCAGTTCCTTGATCGTCACGTCCGTGCCGGTGCCGACGTTGATCCAGTCGGGCGGGTTGTCGTGGCGCAGAAGGAAGGCGCACGCGTCGGCGAGGTCGTCGACGTGGAGGAACTCGCGGCGCGGCGAACCCGTGCCCCAGGCCACGACCTCGTCGCGCCCGGCGAGCTTCGCCTCGTGGAACTTCCGGATCAGCGCCGGCAGGACGTGCGAGTTCTGCAGGTGGTAATTGTCCGCCGGTCCGTAGAGATTGGTCGGCATCGCCGAGTGGTAAAGGACGCCGTATTGCTTGCGGTAGGCCTGTGCGAGCTTGAGGCCGGCGATCTTCGCGATGGCGTAGGCCTCGTTGGTCGGCTCGAGCGGGCCGGTGAGGAGGCAATCCTCGGTCATCGGCTGCGGCGCGTGCTTCGGGTAGATGCAGGAGCTGCCGAGGAAGAGCACGCGCTTCACGCCCGCGGCGTAGGCGCCGTGGATGCAGTTGGCGGCGATGGCGAGGTTCTCGAGCAGGAACTCCGCGGGATAAGTATTGTTCGCGAGGATGCCGCCGACCTTGGCCGCGGCGATGATCGCGACGTCGGGCTTTTCCGCGGCGTAGAACGCGGCGACGGCGGCCTGGTTCGTCAGGTCGAGTCCGTCGCGCCGCGAGCGAAGCAACAGCGACACGCCCGGCTCGCGCTGGAAGCGCCGCACAAGCGCCGCGCCGACCATGCCGTGGTGACCTGCGATGAAGAGTTTCATTTCAGATTTGGCCCACGGAATACACGGAAGACACGGAAATCTGCCGGCCGGAAAATTCGGTGTGTTCCGTGTATTCCGTGGGCAATAAATTGCTCAGGCGAAGGGGGCCTTGGAGACGGCGGGGAGCGCGGCGATCTGGGCCTCGCGCTTCGCGAGTTCGAGGTCGTGCTCGACCATGATCTTCACGAGGTCCTTGAAGAGGACCTTCGGCTGCCAGCCGAGCTGCTTCTTGGCCTTGGCGGGGTCGCCGATGAGCAGGTCGACCTCGGCCGGGCGCTCGTAACGGGCGTCGTGCTTGACGTATTTCTCCCAGTCGAGCCCGAGCAGGCCGAAGGCCACTTCGCAGAACTCGCGCACGCTGTGCGTCTCGTTCGTGGCGACGACGTAATCGTCGGGCTGCTCCTGCTGGAGCATGAGCCACATCATCTCGACGTATTCCTTCGCGTAGCCCCAGTCGCGCTTGGCGTCGAGGTTGCCGAGGTAGAGCGAGTCCTGGAGGCCCATCTTGATGCGCGTGGCGGCGCGGGTGATCTTGCGCGTGACGAAGGTTTCGCCGCGGCGCGGGCTCTCGTGGTTGAAGAGGATGCCGTTCGAGGCGTGGAGGCCGTAGCTCTCGCGGAAGTTCACCGTCAGCCAGTAGGCGTAGACCTTGGCGCAACCGTAGGGCGAGCGCGGCCAGAACGGCGTCGTCTCCGTCTGCGGCACCTCCTGCACCTTGCCGAACATCTCGGAGGACGAGGCCTGGTAGAAACGCGTCTTCTTCACGAGGCCGGCCTCGCGGATGGCCTCGAGGATGCGGAGCGCGCCCTGGCCGTCGATGTCGCCGGTGTATTCGGGGATGTCGAAGGACACACGGACGTGCGACTGCGCGGCGAGGTTGTAGATCTCGTCCGGCTGGAGCTCGTAGAGGAGCTTCACCATCTGCACGGCATCGGCGAGATCGCCGTAGTGCAGCGTGAGCTTCGCGCCGTTGGCGTGGCGGTTGAAATTGAGGTGGTCGATCCGGCTCGTGTTGAAGGTCGAGGCGCGGCGGATGATGCCGTGCACTTCGTAGCCTTTTTCGAGGAGCAGTTCGGCCAGATAGGAGCCGTCCTGACCCGTGATGCCGGTGATAAGGGCCTTCTTCATTCGCAGACAGGTTGCGGAACGCTGCCCGGGTCTGGCAAGCGCCGAGGTGACGGGGCGAAAGCCTCGACTCGTTGGCTTGATGTAGGGGCGCAGCAAGAATGCGCCCCTACGAGAATGTGGTGACGTGCCCGGCGCGGAGCGGAGTCCGCGCCCTACCCTCAGCCCAAGGCGGCGAGCAGGCGCTCGACTTCGGCTTTCTTGGCCTGGAGGTCGGCGAGCTGCTTGCGCGCACCTTCGAGGACCGCGGGCGGGGCCTTCGAGACGAAGGCCTCGTTGCTCAAGCGCGCTTCGGTGCCGGCGATGTGCTTGGTCAGCGCGTCGCGCTCCTTGCTCAGGCGCGCCTTTTCGGCCGCGACGTCGCCGGTGCCGAGCTTGCGGATGAGATTCCACGAGCCGCAGGCGGTGACGCAAACGGGCGCATTGGGCGACATCGCGCCGCGGGTGACGCTGGCGGCGCCGATCATGCGCTTGAGCTTGGTGAGATGCGCGTCGAGCACGGTCCATTGGGCGTCGGTGGCCTCGACGACGAATTCGGAATCCTTCTTCGCCGCCTCGCCGTTGTCGGCCTTGAAGGCGCGGAGCTGCGACGTGACCTCCTTCAACCGTCCGACCTCGGCCGCGGCGGCGGCATCGAGGCGCACGCCGCGTTCGCCGAGGGCCATCGCGAGGTGCGAGGCGTCCTCGATGCGCACGTCGCGCATGAGGAAGGCACTGTCATCGCCATAACCGAGCAGATGCCAGAGTTCCTCGGTGATGAAGGGCGTGAACGGGTGCAGCAGCAGCAGCGTCTGGCGCAGGACGAGGTCCTGGATCGCGAGGCAGTTGGCCTTCGTGGATTCGTCCTGCAACTTGGCCTTCGAGACCTCGACGTACCAGTCGCAGAAATCGTTCCAGAAAAACCCGTAGAGGCTCTGCACGGCGCCGCTGAACTCGAAGTTCGCGAAGGCCTGGTCC
>CAYYVB010000137.1:0-4311 GCA_964475035.1 uncultured Opitutaceae bacterium
AGCGTGCGGCCGGCGCGGCCGGGAAAGCCCTCACGGAATTTCGCGGCGGTGTCCGCAAACTGCGTGTCGACCGCCACGAGCGCGTCGGAGTTGCCGAGCCAGCCGATCGTGCCGCCGCGACCGGTGAAGACGCCGACGCCGCGGCGCAGTTCGCGGAATTCCGTCACGACCGGCGGCGGGGCGGCGGACGCGGGAGCGGGAGAGGCGGCGGGCGGAGTGGTCTGGGCGAACAGCGGACCCCTCGCCAGCAAGCTGAGCGAGAAGGCCGCACCGGAGGTCACGAGGAAGTCGCGGCGATTCATGCGCAGGAACTTAGGCAGGGCGCGCCGCCGCGCCAGCGGTTTTCCCAAAAACCCCGTAACCTCGCCGCGGCGGCGCGGTATTCCCCGCCGCACACCGCCATGACTCCGCCTCATGTTGCTCGCCTCACAGTCACCCGAAATCCGAGTTCCCTCCCCGGGCGCGGTCGTTAACTTCCCCGCCACCTTGGAAGCCTCCGATCACGAACTCATGGTGGCCGTGCGCGCTGGCGAAATCGCCAAGCTCGGCGAGCTCTTCGAGCGCTACCATCAGCGCCTCTACGGCTTTTTCCTCCGCCTGACCAACCAGCCCTCCGTGAGCGAGGACCTGGTGCAGGTGGTCTTCTACCGCATCCTCAAATACCGCCACACCTACCGCGACGAGGGCAAGTTCACCGCCTGGATCTACCACCTCTGCCGCAAGGTCGCCGCCGACCACTTCCGCAAGCACGCCAAGGCCGCCACCGCCACCGACCCCGCCGACCTCCACGAGCACCCCGACGCCAGCCCTTCGCCCGACAGCAAGGCCGCCACGACCGACGACCTCGAACTCCTCCGCACCGCCCTCGCCCGCCTCCCGCTCGAGCACCGCGAAGTCCTCGTTCTCTCGCGCCTCCAAAATGTCGAACACAAGGAGATCGCCCGCCTCTGCGACTGCTCCGTCGGCGCCGTCAAGGTCCGCGTCCACCGCGCACTGAAGGAACTGCGCGAAGTCTATTTCAAGATCCGCCGCGAACAAGCGGCCTGAGCCGCGCGCCCGCTCCCACCATTTCACTCTCGCTTCCGCCATGAACTGCCAACGCGTCCAAGAAAACTTCATCGACTACCAGGACGGCGCCCTCGCCCCCGATGACGCCACGCAGATGCGCACCCACCTCGCCTCGTGCCCGTCCTGCCAGCGCGAGTGGTCCGCTCTTCAGGAGATCACCCGCAAGCTCGACCTCCTCCCCGCCGAGACGCCCAGCCCGCGCCTGCGCGAGCACTTCTACGCCATGCTCGAGACGCACCAGCGCGACGCCGATGCGCCCAGCCCCTTCGCCCTGGCGAAGAACCGTCTCGACCGCTTCTTTGAAGCCATCCTCCCCGCGCAACCCGCGCTCCAGTTCGCCTTCGCCCTCGCCCTCCTCGCCGCGGGCATCTTCGCCGGCGCGCGCTTCCTCCAACAGCCCGCCGTCGTCCTCCCCGCCGACGACACCGCGAAACAGGAACTCGCCGCCCTCCGCACCCAAGTCGACAGCATGGGCAAGCTCGTCACCTACTCGCTCCTCCAGCAAAAATCCACCGGCGAACGCCTCCAAAGCGTCCTCGCCACGATGGACCTCGCGAACCCCGACCGGAAGGTCCTCACCGACCTCGTCGGCGCCCTCGCCTTCGATCCCTCGGTCAACGTCCGCCTCTCCGCCGTCGAAGCCCTCGCCCCTCACGCCGAGCAGGACATCGTCCGCGCCGGCCTGCTCGCCTCGCTGCCCCGCGAGTCCGCCCCGCTCGTCCAGATGGCCATGATCGAGCTCCTCGCCTCCGTCCGCGAGGCCGACGCCGCCCCGCTCTTCGACCAACTCAGCCGCGACGAAGCCGCCGACAAGAACGTCCGCGACGCCGCCCGCCGCGCTCTCGCCACTTTGCGCACGCCCACCGGATCCGGTGACAGTCAGCCCAACCCGCAACCCAAGGAGCCCGCCAACGGCAAAACCGCCTGAGCGCTTCCTTCACTCCAGCCCAACCCTTACATGAAAACACAACTTCTCCCCTTCCTCCGCCTCGGCGCCGCGCTCCTCGCGGTCTCCGCCGCCGCTTTCGTCGCGGCCGCCGACGGCGACACCACCCGCATCAAGTTCAGCGATCCGTCCAAGCCGGGCACCCTGAAGTTTTCCCTCCCCTGGGCCGAAGTCTCCATCACCGGCACCGACGGCGACGAAGTCGTCGTCACCTCCTCCCTCGAGAGCAAAAAGGAAAAAGCCGAGGTCGACGCCGAGGGCTTCCGCCGTCTCGACGATGACGTCTCCTTCGAACTGAAGGAGAAGAACAACGTCGTCACCCTCGCCATCGCCGGCGACCAACCCTGGCACATGAGCCAAGGCGCCGAATTCCGGGTCCAGGTCCCGCGCAACACCAACCTCATCGTCCGCACCCAGCTCGGCGGCGACATCGTCATCCGCAACATCGACGGCGAGATCGACGTCAACAGCATGAACGGCGAGGTCAAAGTCACCGACATCAGCAACGCCGCCGTCATCAATACCATGAACGGCGAAGTCGTCGCCGCCTTCGCCAAGGTCCCCGCGAAGCCCATCTCGATCACGACCATGAACGGCGAGATCGACCTCCGCCTCCCCGTCGAAACCAAGGCCAACCTGCGTCTGCGCACTCATAACGGCAGCATCCGCACCAACTTCCCTGACGGTGTCCTCATCGCCAAGACCGAGAAAGCCGGCACCTGGCGCCACGGCGGCCGCACCGACGGCAGCAATGAAGACAGCGAATACAAGCGCCGCGTGCGCGAAGAGACCCGGGCCGCCGCGCGCGAGGTCGCCCGCGCCGTCGCCGCTGCCGTGGGCGCCCGCAACAGTGAAGCTTCGCGCCCGCCCGCCCCTTCCAGCCCGGCACCCACTGCCCCGGGCGCAGAAGACAGCGACGAAGACGCATCTGCGCACGCCGACGCCCCGGTCGCACCGGTGCCGCCTGTTCCCAGCTTCGGCGGCGGCAAGACCGTCAGTGGCACGCTCAACGGCGGCGGCATCGACATTTCCCTCTCGTCGATGAACGGCACCATCACGCTCCGCCAAGGGAAGAACTGATTCCCACCGAACGCCAGCCACCCCGCCGGAGACGACACCCGTCTCCGGTTTTTCTTTGGCCCCGGGAATTTCCTGAGCCGCTTCACGCCACGTAACCTTGCTAAGCGGAGGCAAAAGCGTTGCACTGTCCGATGCTGGCGGCGGCTGCGCGGGGCGTCGCCGCCAGTGCAACACATGGCGAACATCCTTCTGATCGACGACGACGATATCTTCCGCGACGTGCTGGCCAGCGCGCTCGAAGCCGGCGGCCATGTCATCCGCCAAGCCGCCAATGGCAACGAGGGCCTGCGCCTCTACCGCGAGCAGCCTGCTGATCTCGTCATCACCGACATCGTCATGCCCGAAAAGGAAGGTCTCGACACGATTCGCGACCTGCACCGCGACTTCCCGTCCGCGCGCATCATCGCCATGTCCGGCGGCCTGGCACACGACCCGAAGCTCTACCTGCACATGGCCGAGAAGTTCGGCGCCCACGCCGTCCTCGCCAAGCCCTTCCACCTCTCCGATCTCGCCAAAGCCGTCGACGCCGCGCTGGCGAAATAGGTCCGGCCTGCACCGGTCAACGTCGTCATCGGCGCGCGGAACTGCCGCGCACACCGCCGCGCACCTCCTCGGTGCCTAGAACTCGTTCCCCGCGCGATAGTGCGCGATCAGTTCCGCCGTGCCCGCCGCCATGCTTACGCGCGGCGTATATCCAAGATCGCGGCGAGCCGCGTCGATCTTGAACCAGTGATCCGTCGCCAGCTCCTTCGCCACGAAGCGCGTCATCGGCGGATCGCCCCGCAACCGCAGCACGCGCCAGACCGTTTCCAACACCGCGCCCGCACGATACGCCGTGCCGAGCGACACATGCCGTGTGATTTCCGGCACGCCCACGCCGCGCAGCAATTCGTTGATCCAATCCCACAGCACGACCGGCTCGCCGTTGGTGATGAAATACGCCTTCCCGCGCGCCGGGCCGCGCTCCAGCGCCTGCTCGGCGAGGACGTGGGCGTCGACGACGTTCGTGATGTGCGTGCAGTCGACGAGGTTTTTCCCCGCGCCGACGATCTTCAACCGGCCCTTGCGCGCGAGGGCGAGCACGCGCGGCACGACGTTGCGGTCGCCCGGTCCCCAGACAAGGTGCGGACGCAGCGAAACGGTCGCGAGCGCCGGTGAATTCGCCGCCTGCACGAGCCGCTCCGCCGCGGCCTTGCTCGTCGGATACACGCACGGCG
>CAYYVB010000137.1:4321-7846 GCA_964475035.1 uncultured Opitutaceae bacterium
CGCCTCGGTGGAGAGCGGCGCGGACTCGTCCATCCCGGCGAGATCGCCGCCGTTGAACACGACGCTCGGCGAACTGGTATGGACCAAGCGCGGCACGCCCGCGGCACGGCACGCGGCGAGCACCTGGCGCGTGCCCTCGACGTTGACGTGGAAAAAATCCTCCGCCGGTCCCCACACGCCGACGCGCCCGGCGACATGGAACACCGTGCCCGCCCCGGCGCAGCCGGCGCGCAGCGCCGCGGCGTCGTGCAGGTCGCCGCGCACGATCGTCGCGCCGAGTTTCTCCAGCTCCGGCAACGGCCGGCGCGCGAGCACGCGCACGGGGCGGCCCGCCGCGAGCAGGCGCTCCGCGAGCTTGCCGCCGATGAAGCCGCTCGCGCCGGTGATGAAGACGGGGGCATTCGCATTCATGGACGATCCTTCCGGCCGGCCGTCAGCGCGCTGGCGGGCACGTCGCGCTTGTCGAGTTCGTAGCCGCTGTGGCGCGCCGCCCATTTCGCCAGCGTGAGGCGGTGGATCTTCGCGTTGTGGCGGACGTCGACGGGGAATTGCGGGTGCAGGAACGCGACGCGGATGCGGTCGGTGTGCGGATGCTGCGCGCCGAGCGCGCGGAGTTCGCGCACGAGCTTGCGGCGGAGCGACGGTGTCTCGACCACTTCCTTGCCCCGCGGCTCGACGACGATGGCCGGACGCTGCTCGCCGCGCTTGCCGAGACCGACGAGGGCGGTGCGCCGAACGTCGGGGTGGGCGTTGAAGATGGGTTCGACTTGGTCGGGATAGAGCACGCCATCGCGCATGACGACGCGCTCGGCCTTGCGGCCGCAGAACCAGAGCCGGCCGTCAGCATCGAGGTAGCCGACGTCGCCAATGCGATGCCAGACCGGCGCGCTCGGCGCGCCGGGAACTCCAAACTCCAAACCTCCAGACTCCAAAGTAGATTCAACGGGCGGGCTTTGGCGTTTGGGATTTGTCGTTTGGATTTTTGCCTCGGCGGTCGCTTCCGGCAGCGCGTCGTAGCTTTGGGTCACCACTGGTCCGCGAACGATGATCTCGCCGATCTCGCCGGGCGGGAGTTCGCGGGCGTCGGCGAGCGAGGCGAGCGGGCCGTCGACCGGGGCGATGATCTTCACCTCGATCTCGTTCACCGGGCGACCCACGCACGTGCCGCGACCGGCGAGCGTCGCGGCGGCGTCGATCTCGGCAGCGGAGATCGTGCAGAGCGGCAGCGCTTCGGTGGCGCCGTAGGGGCTGTGCGCCGTGCCGTTGGGCAGGAGCGCCTGGACATCCGAGAAAAGCGCCGGAGGCACGGGCGCGCCGGCCATGAGCACGCGGCGCAACGTCGGCAGCGTCGTGCCGGTCGCACGGCAGTGCGCAGCGATCTTCCGCCAGAGCGTGGGCGAACCGAAGGTGTTCGTGACGTTCTCCTGCACGATGGCCTGCACGATCTTCGCCGGGTCGACGGTGGCAGGACGCGAGGGATCGATCTCGGGCACGATGGTCGTCATCCCGAGCGCGGGGTTGAAGAGCGCAAAGATCGGCAGCATCGGCAGGTCGACTTCGCCGGGGCGGATGCCGTAGGTGTCGCGCACGAGGCGCACCTGCGCGTCGAACATGCCGTGCTCGTAGCACACGCCCTTCGGCGCGCCGGTGGAGCCGGAGGTGAAGAGGATGGCGGCGAGGTCGCTCGCGGCGCTGGCGACGATCTCAAATTTGAAATTTGAGTTTTGAGATCCACGGCGCACGCGCGCCGTGGGGGAGCCGCTGACCCAGACGCGCACCTCGACGGTGGCGAAGGCGGCGCGAAAGACGTGGCTGAGGACCTGCGCGAGCGGGATCCCGAGGAGCACGCGCGGACGCGAGCGGGCGACGCAGGCGAGGAAGTTTTCGCGGCCCATGCCGGGATCGATGATCACGGGCACGGCGCCGAGCTTGAAGAGCGCGAAGGCCGCGGCGATGAGCGGCAGGCCCTGGCGCACCATCACGAGCACACGGTCGCCGGCGCGAACGTCCTTGGCCTGCAGATGCGCGACCCACGCATCGACTTCGGCGTCGAGTTCGCGGAAGGAGAGCGCAAGGTAGTCGATCCGCCCGTCGCGGGTGCGGCCACGGGGCACTTTGACGGCCGGATGATCCGGCTGGCGCGCGGCCATCGCCGGAAGGTGGCGGGCGATGTTGGCGGAATCAGACATGGTGCGGTGACGGAGCGGGAACGGCCCGCGGGGCCGCGGGCCCTCCGGCGGTGCGCGCGCCGGGTCGCCGGGAAGACGGTGGGCTCAGGTTTGCCACGCGGGGGCGGACTTCAGCAGGGCGGCCTGCCACGGGAGGAGGACTTCGTCGATGGTCGCCGGGGCGCGCGCGATCTGCACGAGCTGGGTGCGCGTGGCGATGATCGTGGGATCGAGGTTGAGGCCCTGAGCGAGGCGGTCGCGCTCGGCCTTGATGCGGTCCTGGCGCGCGAGTTCGTCGGGCGTGAGCGGGGCGTAGTCGCGGCGGCGTTCGCGGCGCGGGAGCGTGCGCGGATCGGCCGAGAAGCCCTGGCGCACGGCGTCGGCGAGGCTGGGGAAGAGGCGGTCGTGGCGACGGCCGAGATGGACGTGCAACACCTCCTGGATCGGGAGCCCGTCGTCGGCGGCGCGGGCGATGCGCATGAGCATTTCATTGCCGGTGACCTTGAAGGGCGGCGTGTCGAGTTTCTCGGCCCAGCGTTCGCGCCAGTGCCAGAGCTGGTGGAGGACGGCGAGGCCGCGGCCGCCGAGCTTCTCGGAGCCGCCGACACGCCAGGAATTTTCGTCGGGGCCGGCGAAGCCTTCGCCGGCGACGGCAATCTGCCACTGGCATTTCTGGCGGAGCCAGTCGAGGCGGCCGAGGCGTTCAAGCTCGGCGGTGAGCTTGTCGCGGAGCGCGGGCAGGAGATGCACGTCCATCGCGGCGTAATCGAGCATGTCGCGGTCGAGCGGTCGCTGGGACCAGTTGGCCTTCTGGTGGTCCTTGTCGAGCTTAACGCCGAAGTGCTGCTCGAGGAGGGCGGCGAGGCCGAAGCGCGGGATGTTGAGCAGTTGCGCGGCAAACATCGTGTCGAACAGGCTCGTCGGGCGGAAATCGCAGAGGCCGCGCAGGAGGCGCAGGTCGTAGTCGCTGCCGTGCATGACGAGGTGTTTCTGCGCGAGGCGCGGCCAGAGGCCGGTGAGCGGGAGCCCGGCGAGGAGGTCGACGAGGTGAATCTCGTCGCCGACGCGGATCTGGAGCAGGCAGACGGCGGTGCGGTAGCGGAAGAGGTTGTCGGCCTCGGTATCGAGGGCGATCTCGGTCACGCGATCGAGCGCGGCGTAGAGCGGCTCGAGTTGCGCGGCGGTGGTGATGAGGACGTAGGACGGAGCGGAATTCACGCGGCGGAAAGGGATCATTTCTCCCAGGCGGAGAGGTAGGCGTCGAGGAGCTGCGGGAGGTCGGGGCTGTAACCGCCCTCGAGGACGCCGGCGGCGGGCAGGCCGCTCTCGCGGACCCAGCGGCCGAGCGTGGCGAAGT
>CAYYVB010000138.1:0-7795 GCA_964475035.1 uncultured Opitutaceae bacterium
CCGACCACGAGCAGCACGATGCCGGCGGCGAAAAGCACCAGCACCGCGCCGCGCCGGGGATTCATCTCCTCCTCATTCACGGCGCCCGTTTCCAGCGCGCGGCCACCCGATCCGAGGGGACTGCTGGCTGGGTCGCGTTCCAGCCGGGCCGCATAACGCATCACATAAACGGTCGCGATGGCGGTCAGGGCCGCCCACAATAGCAGTCGGAATTCCCACCCGCTGAAGATCGGCAGCTCGGCCAGCCCTTGCGCGATGCCGATCGTGAAGGGGTTGAACGCCGCCCCGGCGAATCCCACGCCGGCCCCGATGAAGGGAATCGCCGCGCCGACGATCGGGTCCCAACCCATGCGCCGGGCGAGCGGCAGCGTGATCAGGATGAACACGAGCACCTCCTCGCTCATCCCGAAGGTGTTTCCGGCGATCGAGAACGCCACCATCAGCAGCGGGATGACCCAGCGCCGCCGTTCCGGGTGGTCGCCCGACACGCGCACCAGCCAATACAGCAGCGCCGAGATGGCGCCGGTGGCATTGATCAGGGCGAACGAGCCGCCGATCAGCAGCACGAAGGCCACGATCATCGCCGCGTCGCGGTCCGCGAATCCCTTCACCGGCGCGGTGAGAAATCCATGCCAAGGAACCGGCTCCGCCGCCACGGTTTGATAGGTGCCCGGCACGACCACCGTGCGCGACCCGACTTGCCGGCGTTGGAATTCGCCCGCCGGGATCAGCCATGTCAGCGCCACGGCGATCAGCAGCACCAGCGAGATGATCAACAGCGCATCGGGCGCGCGCAGAGTGGGGGATGGGGTGGTCATCGGCGCGGGCAGTGGTGCCAAGCGCGCGCCCGCATGGCAAGCGACGAGCCGCGCGGCGGGAGACGTTTGACCGGTCGCCGGTGGCGGTGCATCGTGCCGACGCTCCGTCAACTTCGCCACCCCTCCGCGCCATGAGTTCGCCCCGGTCCCGTCTTCTCGCCCTCTTGCTCGTCGTGCCGCTGGTCGTCGCCAGCCTGCATGCCCAGCGCACGAACAAACCGCTCCTCCACGGCAAACACTGGGTGGCCGTCACCGGCAAACCCATCGCCGCCACCGCCGGCGCGCGGCTCTTCATCCAAGGCGGCAATGCCATCGACGCCGCCTGCGCCATGCTCGCGGCGACTTGCACGATGTGGGACACGCTCGGCTGGGGCGGCGAAACGCAGGCGCTGATCTACAACCCCAAGACCGGCCTAGTCATCGGCGTCAACGCCCTCGGCGTCGCCCCGACCGGCGCCACGCCGGAATTCTACCGCGCCCAAGGCCTGGCCTTTCCGCCCGAATACGGCCCGCTGGCCGCCGTTACGCCCGGCACGCCCGGCGGGTTGATGGTCATGCTCGCGGAGTTCGGCACGAAGTCGCTCGCCGAGGTGCTCGCTCCGGCGATCGAGATGGCCGACGGCTACCCGATCGAGGCGCAGGCCGCCGATCAGATCGAACGCATGCGGGGCGAGATCGAGAAATGGCCCGAGTCAGTCCGCGTCTTTCTCCCGCACTACAACGCCGCCGATCCCAAGCAGCGCGCCGCCCCGCGCGGCGGCGATATCTACCGTCAGCCCGAACTCGCTGCGACGCTGCGCCAGCTCGTCGAAGCCGAACGCACCGCGCTCGCCGCGGGCAAGGACCGCAAGGCCGCGATCATGGCCGCCTACGACCGGTTCTACCGCGGCGACATCGCGCAGGAACTCGTCCGCGGCACACAGGAGCGCGGCGGGCTCATCACGCTCGCCGACCTCGACCGCTGGAGCGTGAAGCTCGAGGAACCGGTCTCCGTCAACTACAAGGGCGTCGACGTCTACAAGCTCACCACCTGGACCCAAGGCCCGGCGATGCTGCAGGCGTTGAACATCCTCGAGCACGTTGACCTCCGCGCGATGGGCTACAACTCCGCGCGCTACATCCACGCGCTCTATCAGGCGATGAACCTCGCGTTCGCCGACCGCGATTTCTACTACGGCGATCCCGATTTCGCGCCCGCCGAGCCTGTGCGGGGTCTGCTCTCGAAGAACTATGCGAAGCAGCGCTTCGCCTCCATCAATTGGGAGAAGAACGACGCCGGCGCGCGTCCGGGCGATCCGTATCCTTTCCAGGGCGAGGCGAATCCCTTCGGCGAACTGTTGCAAAAATGGACGCCGCAGCCGCCGACCTCGGCCACCAAGCCCGCGGGTTTCCAAGTCACGGCCACCGAGAGTGCGTTCGCGCCGGACGAACATTTCCGGATGGGCACGACGTCAATCCAAGCAGCGGACGCGGAGGGGTGGGTGATCTCCGTCACCCCGAGCGGCGGCTGGATACCCGCCTTCGTGGCCGGCCGCACGGGCGTCGGCCTCTCGCAGCGCATGCAGAGCTTCGTCCTCGATCCCGCGATTAACCCTTTCAACGTCCTTGAGCCGGGGAAGCGCCCGCGCGTCACGCTCACGCCGTCGCTGGCGCTGAAGGACGGCAAGCCCTACCTCGCGTTCTCCGTGCAGGGCGGCGATTCGCAGGACCAGAATCTCCTGCAATTTTTCCTCAACGTCGTGGAGTTCGACATGAACGTCCAGCAGGCGGCCGAGGCGGCGAACATCCAGAGCTTCCAGATGCAATCGTCCTTTGGCGACCACCGCTCCGAGCCCGGGCGCCTGCAAGTCCGCCAGGATGTGCCCGAGTGGGTGCTCGGCGAACTGCGGCGCAAAGGCTATCGCCTCGAGACTCTGCCGCGTGTCTATGCCCCCACGACGGCAATCTTCATCGACCAAGCCCGGGGCGCCCTCCAAGGCGCCGCCTCGGACACCGGCGAAGATTACGGCATCGCGTGGTGAGCGGGAGCGCCGGATCGGCGAGCGTGCTCGGCGCGTCACTGGAAGCCGCGAACCGTCGCGATATTCAGCGTGTCCACGCCCCGTTGATTTGCTAGGGTGGGTCGGCGTCAAGTTCACCCCATACCGCCTTGCGCCCGCCCGTCCGTCGATGGGTGACAACGTTCCTCCACGCCATGAACCAATCCCCCGCTCCTGCCTCGCGCGGCTTCACGCGCTTCTTCCCCGTCATCGCCCGCGTCCTGCTCGGCCTGATCTTTTTCATCTTCGGGCTGAACGGTTTTCTGAACTTCATCCCGCCGCCTCCGCCCGAGGCGCTGCCGCCGAAGCTTGTCGCGTTCAGCACGGCGATGATCGACAGCGGCTACCTCATGTCGCTCGTGAAGGGCACCGAGGTCGTCGTCGGCCTGCTGCTCTTGCTTAACCGCTTTGTCCCACTTGCGCTCGTCGTGCTCGCGCCTGTGACGGTCAACATCGTGGCCGTCCACCTGTTTCTCGCGCCCAGCGGTCTGGTCATGGCGTTCGTCGTGCTCGCGCTGAACCTCTACCTTGCGTGGGCGCACCGCGCGGCACTTCGTCCGCTATTCACGGCGCGCCACGAGGCGGCCTGATCTCTGCCTTCGCTTGTTTCCCGACCGAACCACCCCCCAAAAAAACCGCACTACCATGCCCCGCTACATCGACGGTTACGTCTTCCCCCTCCCCAAGAAAAACATCGCTGTTTACCGCAAGATGGCGACCCATGCCGCCAAGATCTGGAAGAAGCACGGTGCCCTCTCCTATTGCGAAGCGGTGGGTGAGGACATGAAGACCAAGTTTTGTCCTGGGTTCCCGGCGCTTGTGAAACCCAAGGCCGGCGAGACCATCGTTTTCGCCTTCGTCACCTTCAAATCCCGCGCCCACCGTGACCGCGTCAACGCCAAGGTCATGTCCGACCCGAAACTGACGGAAGGCTTTGACCCGGACAACATGCCCTTCGATTGCGCGCGAATGGTCTATTCGGGTTTTACGGCGTTGGTCGAATTATGACCGCCGCGTGAGCGCACGGCGGTCGCTCAGCCGAACATCAGACGGCAGACCACGACCGCGGCGACGATCCCGACGAAATCGGCGAACAAACCCGCGGCCAGTGCGTGACGGGCGCGGCGGACGCCGACCGAGCCGAAATACACGGCGATGACATAGAACGTCGTCTCCGTGCTGCCGTAGATTGTGCCCGCGATGCGGGAGATCATCGAGTCCGGGCCCGTCGTCTGGACCAGTTCGGAGAACATGGCCAGCGATGCGCTGCCGCTCAAGGGGCGCACGAGTGACATCGGCACCAACTCGGGCGGGAATCCCAACGGGACCAGCAGGGGAGACAGCAGGCTTTTCATCGCCTCGATCCCTCCCGCTCCCCGGAACATCCCGATGGCGACCAGGATCGCGACGAGGAAGGACACGATGCGTGTGGCGACACCGAAGCCTTCCTTCGCACCTTCCACGAATTCCTCGTAAACCTTCACTTGGCGCAGTGCGGCATAGAGAGGGAAAAAGCAGAGCAACAGGGGCACCGCCATGAGGGAAAGCGTGCCGACCGCCCGCAGCAGTCCCGGTTGCGCGGAGGTGTCCTCCCAAGCCGGCGCCGCGACTTGGGCCGGGAAGATCGCGGCATGCAACGCCGACGTGGCCGCGCGATAGCCCTGCGGCGCCAGCGTGATCCAGGCAAAGACACCCAAGCAGGCCAGGCCGAATAAAATGATGGTCCATCGACCTGCGGCCGTGAGGGGCGCCGGGTCCGGCAGAGGCTCCGCCTCGGCGGTCGTGGCCGCGGCGGCGGGGGCCGCTGCCACTGCCGGCGACGCCACCGGTTGGAAGAGGCGCCAAGTCTGCAACCACTTCACGGCGCCGATGCCCGCGATGGTCGAGAACGTTGTCGCGATCAGTGCCGTGCCCACGATGGCAGTCGGATCCTTCGCCCCTTGCGCGGCGAGCAGCGCGATGGCCGTCGCGGGGATGAGTTGGATGCTGCTGGTGTTGATGGCGAGAAAGGTGCACATCGCGTTGGTCGCCGTGCCGGGGTAGGGATTGAGCGATTCCAGATCGCGCATCGCCCGCAGACCGAGCGGCGTCGCCGCATTGGAGAGGCCGAGCATGTTGGCCGCCATGTTCATGACCATCGACCCCATGGCCGGATGGTCGGCGGGCACCTCGGGGAAAAGCCAGCGCATGACCGGACGCAAGCCGCGGGCCAGCACCTGCACCAGCCCGGAGCGCTCCGCGAGGCGCATCATGCCAAGCCAGAGCGCCATGACACCGATCAGGGGCAGGGCGATTTTCATCACCGCGGTCTCGGCCATTCCGAAGGCGCCGGCGGTGACCTCCGCCAGTCGGCCGGTTGCAGCGCCGATCAGCACGGAGAGCGCGACCAAGGCGAGCCAGAGGTAGTTCAGCATCGCGGCGGAGTAAAAGTGCGTCGATTTGCGCGCGCGAGCGTAAAGGTGCGGGAGAGGTCGGCTCGGCTGCCTCGCGACTTGCGCCGCCGCGGGCCGCGCGCTTTGCTTCCGATCTTTCCCGTGGCCAAGACTCGAGTCGAAATCGTCCAGGATAATCTCATCGCCGGCCTTCGCTCGGCTCCCGCTTCCGCCACCCCGCGGTTGCGCACAACCGAACCGCTCGGAGAGCACACCACCCTCACGGCAGGGCGCGCGTTGGAGTTATTCGAGGACATGGTCGCAAGCCGCCTGCTCGACGTCGCGGCGCGCGAGATGCGGAAGACGAATCAATCTTTCTACACCATCTCCAGCGCCGGGCACGAACAGAACGCCGTTCTCGGTGCGCTCCTGCGCAAGGACGACCCCTGCTTCCTGCATTATCGCTCCGGCGGCCTGATGAACGCCCGCGCGCGCCATGAGCCGGGCCTCGATCCGATCTTCGACACGGTCCTCTCGTTCTGCGCGTCAGCCGACGACCCGATTTCAGGCGGCCGCCACAAAGTCTGGGGCAGCAAACCGCTCTGGGTGCCGCCGCAGACCAGCACCATCGCCTCGCACCTCCCGAAAGCCTACGGCCTCGCCTACGCGCTCCGCCGCGCGCACCGCCTCGGGATCGCCAACGGCCTCGCCACCGATTCGGTCGTGCTCTGCTCGTTCGGCGACGCGTCGTCGAACCACGCCACCGCGCTCGCCGGCATCAACTCGGCCCGCTACGCGGTCCGCCGCGGCGGCGACGCGCCGGTGATTTTTCTCTGCGAAGACAACGGCATCGGCATTTCGGTCGAGACGCCGCGCAACTGGGTGCACGACAACTTCGGCCACCTCGCGCATCTCCACTACGTCGAACTCTCGGGCACAATCGACGCCATCTGGGATCCGGCGGCCGCTGCGATCGAGCACTGCCGCCGGACGCGCAAGCCGGTTTTCCTGCATCTGCACACGATCCGCCTCTGGGGCCACGCCGGCACCGATGTCGAGACTTCCTACCGCACGGTCGAGGAGGTCGAGGCGATCGAGGCGCACGATCCGCTGCTCGCCAACGCGCGCATGTTGGTCGCTCGCGGCGCGGCGACGGCGGACGACTTGCTCGCGCTCATCGCCGGCGTGCAGACGCGGATCGACGCCGCCGCGGCCGAGGTCGTGCGCCGTCCGAAACTCACGCGCGTCGAGGACATCGTCCGACCGCTCGCGCCCTACGACGAGAACGCCGTGCGCGCCGTGGCTCAGCTCCAGCTCGCACCGGAGGCGCGGCTGGCCCAACTCGGCGCGCCGTTGCCCGAGGACAACAAGACCGCGGTGAAGCGCACGCTTTGCTCGCACCTCAACTCCGCGCTCGCGGACGAGATGCTCCGTTTTCCCGAAATCTCCCTCTTCGGCGAGGATGTCGGCCGCAAGGGCGGCGTCTATGGCGTGACGCAGGGGTTGCAGAAGAAATTCGGCCCGCACCGCTGTTTCGACACGTTGCTCGACGAGACGACGATCTTGGGGATCGCGCAGGGCATGGGCGTGGCCGGGATGCTGCCTGTCCCGGAGATCCAATACCTCGCCTACCTCCACAATGCCCTCGACCAGCTCCGCGGCGAGGCGTGTTCGCTCCAGTATTTCTCCAACGGCCAATTCGCCAATCCGATGGTCGTCCGCGTGCAGGGCCTCGCCTACCAGAAAGGCTTCGGCGGACATTTCCACAACGACAACTCCATCGGCGCGCTGCGCGACATCCCCGGTCTGCTCGTCGGTGTGCCGTCGCGCGGCGATGACGGCGCGAAAATGCTCCGGGGCCTCCTCGCCACGGCGCGCGCTTGCGGCCGCGTGGCGGTGTTCATCGAGCCGATCGCGCTTTATCACGAACGCGACCTCTACGCCGACGGCGACGGCGCGTGGCTCTTTGATTACCCGACACCCGAGCAGATGCTTCTGCCCGGCGAGGTCGGCGTGTATCACCCGAAGGCGAAGGATCTGCTCATCGTCACCTACGGCAACGGCGTGCGCCTTTCGTTGCGGGCCGCGAAACGCCTAGAGGCGGAAGGAATCGCCGCGCGCGTGCTCGACTTGCGCTGGCTGAATCCATTGCCGATGGACGCCGTGCTCCAACACGCGCGCGCCTGCGGTCGCGTGCTCGTGGCCGACGAGTGCCGCGCCACGGCCGGCGGCATCGCCGATGCGGTCATCGCCGGCCTGGCCGAGAGCGGTTTCGCCGGTCCGATGCGTTCGGTGCGCGCGGTGGATTGCTACGTCCCGCTCGCGGCGGCGGCGAATCTTGTGCTCATGTCCGAGCAGCAGATCTTCGCGGCGGCGCAGGCTATGCCGGGGAAGAAGTGAGTCAGCCCATCACGCCGCGGTGGCGCGGAGCAGGGTAGGGCGAGGCGTCCCGCCGAGCCGCGGCTCACCCGGAGAATTCGCCCTACCTAAAGTTAACCGGCAGCACAGTGGTCTGCGCTGTGTGGCACACAGCGTCTTCGGACTTTTCGTCGCGCGGGCGGTCGGT
>CAYYVB010000139.1:0-4573 GCA_964475035.1 uncultured Opitutaceae bacterium
CCCGCGTCGAAGCCGACAAGCTTCGCGCCGAATTCGAGGCCAAGTTCAAGGCCGCCAGCACCACCGCCGCCGCCGCCGGCGACGAGGGCGCCGAAGTCTTCCTCGCCGAGGAAAAGGTCGGCAGCGACGACGGCTTCCGCCGTCCCGTCGACACCTCGCGCGACCAGGACGCCGATGCGCACGAGGACGACCACGCCGAGAAGGACGAGTGGGACCAGCTCGCCGCCGAGGACGAGCTGCCCACCTTCTTCGACGCGCTCCGCCCGCACATGCGCAAGAACCAGCGCGGCCCCGGCATGAGCGTCGGCGTCGATTATCTCGCCAAGAAGTGGAAGCTCGACGAGTCCGACGTGAAGGGCGCGCTCGTCGAGTGCGGCCTGCAGATTCCGGCCGACGAGAACGCCAAGCCCGTCTACGTCGAGTTCGAGGGCGACCTCTTCTGGGTGAACATCAATCGCCGCGGCGAAATCTGGATCAACATGCGCGAGAAGCCGCAGCCGGTCTTCCGCGTCGTGCAAGGCCAGCGCGTGGCCGACGAGGATGCGCCCGCCGACAACACCTCCCGCGCCGAGCCATCGCGCGACGACCGCCGCGACGACCGCCGCGAATCGCGTCGCGAGGAACGCGAGCGCGCCCGCGAGCAAAGCGCCTCCGCTCCGGCCGACGCTGCCGCCGCGCCCGCCCAGTCCGCCGCGCCGAAGACCTTTCTCGACAAGATCCGCGGGATGATGCGCCGCAACCGCCGCGGCCACGGCTGGTCGGGCAGCTTCGCCTACCTCACCAAGGCGCTGAAGACCGACGACGCCGGCCTGCTCGCCCAACTCGCCGAGCACGGTCTCAAGATGAAGGCCGACGGAGAGGAGAAGCCGCTCTTCCACGAGGAAGGCGACTTCCTCTACTGGATGGACAAGAACCAGCGCGGCGAGATCTGGATCAACGCCCGCAAGAGCCGCGGCCAGCCCGGCGACGCCGGCGCGTCCGAGGACCACGCCGCCGAGACAGCGACCGACGCGGCCGGCGGTGAAGGTGCCGCCGAGGTGCCACGCGAAAAAGCCGCCCCCGACGCCGAGCCGCCGGTCATCGCGAACACCGCTCCCGCCGCCGCGCCGAGCCGCGTGCCCGCGCACACGCTCGAGGCGCTGCGTCTGCTCATGCAGCCGAAGAAGCGCGGCGACGGCTTCACCGCCAAGGTCGACGACCTCGCCACGCAGCTCGAGCGCCCCGCCATCGAAATCCTCGAGGCCCTCGTCGCCGCCGGCCTCAACGTGCCCGACGACGCGAAGACGAAGCCGACCTTCGGCGAGCACAACGGCGAGATCTTCTGGCTCAACCGCAACGCCAAGGGCGATCTCTGGCTCAACGCCAAGGATTCCAAGGCCAAGCGCGCCCGCGCGAACAAAAAATCCGACGACGGCTCCGACGAAGCCGGCGAAGGCGAGAGCGACAGCGACGAGTAAGACCCGCGCGCAGATCCCTGTTTCCCGAGGCCGCTCGCGATTGAGCGGCCTCGACTATTTGGGGCGGCCTCGCCGCGCCGCCGCCCCGCTTCGCATTTCTTGCTTACAAACCCGCCGCGTGCGCGGGCAAGAAACGCGGAGCCCACGCCACGCCGCAGTGCGAAAATACGCCCGCAGCCGTGAAGGCCGGCTGTGGTTCAGAACTGGAGGCACAACTATGAAACCCGCTCCGCTCATCCGCTGGAATCCGTTCCGCGAGATGGAAGACATGCAGAGCCGCATGGCGGCTCTGTTCGGTCCGGACCCGCTCCGGATCATTGACCCCAACCGGGAGGAAAAACTCGCCGCGACGGATTGGATCCCGGCCGTCGACATCACCGAGGACGAGAAGGAATTCCTCATCAAGGCCGACCTGCCCGAGCTGAAGAAGGAGGACGTGCACGTCACGTTCGAGGACGGAATTCTCACCATCACTGGCGAGCGCAAGGTGGAGAAAGAGGAGAAGAACCGGAAGCTCCACCGCATCGAGCGCGAGCACGGTCGTTTCCTCCGCAGCTTCACGCTGCCGGAGAATGCGGACGCGTCGAAGATCGTCGCCGAGTTCAAGGAGGGCGTGCTCCTGTTGCGCCTGCCGAAGAACGAGAAGGTGCGCCCCAAGGTCATGGAGGTGAAGATCACCTGACGCGTCGCTCCCACGCGCGCCACCGCCCGGCGTCCCCGGCGCGCGCCTGTCCCAAGGACGCCACCCGCACCGCGCGGCGGAACCCCTCCGCCGCCCGGCTGCGCGCATAGGTGCGGTTTCAGCCGGCCTCCATCAAGCCTCGCCACACGGCCGGCCTTACCTTGTGCGCCTAGGAGGCGTCGCGGTTGAACGGCACCTGCGTGCCCGGATGAAAACGCGCGATGCCCGCGAGTTGGTCCGCGATCAGGCGGTCGGCGCGGCAATGCGCGAATTTCCCCGGACCGCCGAAGGCCGGGTGCAGTTGCGCCCATTGCGCGAAGGTGCCGGGCATGACGAGCCGCACGAGCGGCGCGGTGAGCGCCCCGTTGGCGCGGCGCGCGGTGTAGTCGCGGTGCCGGCGGCCGAGCTCGGCGTCGAGCTCGCCGGCGAGCAGCGGTCCGGTCGGCGTGCGCACCGTGCCGGGGCGCAGCTCGATCCACCACTCGTGGCAACCCTGCGGCCGCGGCACCGAGCGCGTGAGGTAGGGCGCGACGTGGAAATTGACGGCGTGCCACTCGTTGCGCGCGCACACTTCGAGCAGCGCCTCGGCGAGGTCGCGCTCCGCGACGCCCTCGGCGAACGTGTTGAGCCGGTGCGCCGTGCGGCCGACGAACAGCAGGCGCGGCGGCGCGACCGAGACAAATCGCACCGCGTCGCCCACGAGGCAGCGGCAGAGTCCGCCCGGCGTCGTGACGACGAGCGCGTAGTCCTCGCCCGGGCGGACCTCCTCCAACGGCACGCAGCGCGCCCCGTGTCCGTGCGGCGGGTTAGTGCCGTCGGCCTCGCGCAGCGGGAGGAACTCAAAATACACGCCCGCATCCGTCAGCACGCGCAGCCCCGCGCCGGGCTCACCGTCTTGCGCGGCGAAGAAGCCTTCCGCCGCCGCGTAGGCTTCGTGCAACGTCGCGCGCGGCCCGAGCCGCGCCTTCAGATCGGCGCCGTGCAGCAGCGGCATCGCGCCGGAGGTGAGCAGGCATTCGAGCTGCGGCCATGCGCCGCGCAGGCCGCCGCGCGCCTCGAGCGCGTCGGCGAGGGCGAGCAACGCCCCGGGCGTGCCGGCGGCGAGCCGCACGTTGCGCCCCGCGTAGGCCTGCGCGATCGCGGCGGTCTTCTCCGCGCCCTCGGGCAGGCGCGCGAGTTCGCGCGGCGGGGCGTAGAGATTTTTTTCGACCCAGGGCGTGAGCGCGAGCAATGGCAGGGCGTCGAGCAGGCCGGCGAAGATGCCGTTGGCGCGGGTGAGGGCCGTGCTGCCGCCGCAGTGCAGGTGGCGGCCGTGGAAGAGTTCCACGCTGTCGATTCGCGCCGCGTGGAGCAGGATCGTGTCGGCCAGCGCGCGGCGGAAATGCAGCAGCAGATCCGGTGTCACCGGCAGCGTCTGCTGCGAGCCGTCGACTGTGCCCGCGGTGTAGGCGAAAAGACGGCAGCGGCCCGGCCAGAGCACGTCCGCCTCGCCGCCCGCCATGCGCTCGATCCACGGGCGGAACTCCGCCGCGCTGCGCAACGGCACGCGGACGCGGAATTCCGCCGCCTTCGTCCGTGCGGTGAGTTCGTGCCGGCGGCCGAAATCCGTCCGCTCGAACCGCGCCAGCAGCGCGCGGAACGCGGCCTGTTGCGCGGCCGCACCGTTGCCCTGGTGCCGCAGCCGCTGGCGGAGCCGGCCGATGCGATAGCGCGCGATCAGGTCGATCAGGAAGCGCGGGGCCAACGTCATGCCCGTATTCAAGGCGGTCCGCGCCGCGGAAGCCAGAGCCGACACGCCGGAGGCGCTGAAAAAACCATGAAACGCCTGCCTGCCCGCGGGCGCCACTTGCGGCGGAAGGCTGGCTCGCTGCATTGGGATTGCGCGGGGCGGGGGCTTCGCGTTGAAACGCGCCCGCCCATGCCGTCGCTGCCTCCGGTCATCTACGAGGACGATTCGCTCATCGCTTTCGACAAGCCGAGCGGCCTCCTCATCGCGCCCGACCGCTGGGACAAATCCCGCGCGAACCTCATGGATCTGGTGCACGACGCGATGGGCCACGGCGTCGCCAACGTCCACCGCCTCGACGCCGACACGAGCGGGCTCGTGCTCTGCACGAAGACAAAGCCCGCACTCGATTTCGTCAGCGGGCAGTTCCAGTCGAAGACCGTGGAGAAAATCTACCACGCGCTCGTGATCCGCGCCGACGACAGCGCCGCGCCGTGGGCCGGCGGCGCCCCCGTGATCGCGGGGCCGGACGGCGCGCTGCCGGACACGTTCACGGTCGACCTCGTGTTGAAGGAGGACGACGCCAACCCCGGCCGCATGTGCGTCGTGCGCAAGCACGGCAAGGGCGCCGTGACCGACTTCACCGTGCGCGAGCGTTTCGGCGCCTTCACGCTGCTCGAGTGCCGGCCGCGGACGGGCCGCACGCAC